>JACSRL010000131.1 GCA_014879765.1 Anaerolinea sp.
CGGCAGCATGCGCATCGCCAGGTCGGTGATGCCCAATACCGGCATGAACTCTTTGAGGGCGTACTTCCACGTTTCGCGCCCGGCGCGCAGCGCCAGCCCTCTACCGCCGCGTTCACCGTACATATCATCCAGGGTTTGCTGAATAGCGCTAAATTCAGAGAACGTAAAGCCGAGCTGCAAGTTGTTGGGTGGGTAATTATTGACCAGATGGGAGAGCTTGGCCAGATTCAGCACCGCATTGACGCCGTGGTGCCCCATGATCTCTTCCATGGCTACCAAAACGATGCGCCCCATCTTGTTGGGATAGTAATATTCAACCTTCTCGGCGGATATTTGACTCATGCCTAAACTACCTGGCCATTTGCGCTTGAATGATTGTGGTTGTTCAAAAAGCTGTGTACCGCTTGCAAAAAAAGCTCCGGTTCGTCTGTCATCGGGAAATGGCGCGATTGATCCAGCAAAGTAATTTCGACGGAGCGGACACCATTTTTTAGCAGATCAGCGTTGCTTGGGGAAACAATTTTATCTTTGGCTCCGTAAATTCCCAGGGTTGGGATGTCGAGGGTGGGCAGTTTGCTGCGTAAGTCAGTGTCGCGTAAATCGCCAATGCTGCGGAAAAACGATTCAATGGTGGTCCGCTGCACATCTCTGAAGATCATCGTGCGCACTTTTTTGGAATCTTTGGCCAGCAAGATGCGCATGATGGAATGGAGCATAATGGGATAGCGCCAGATCAGCTTGGCAATGGAGCCGTAACCCGCCAGCTGCAAAAATGGGTGGAGGGACCGCCCGGTAACCGGCGAACCAACCAGCGCTACTTTTTCGACACGTTCTGGGTGCGAGAGAGACATTTGCAGGGCGACGGTGCCGCCCATGGAGTGGCCAAAAATGGGTGCTTTTTGGATGCCCAAAGCATCCATGAACTGGTTAACCATCTCGACATAGCTGTCAATTTGGAAAGGGGTTGTTTGAACTTGTGCTGCTTTAGCGGAATCTCCAAACCCCCAAAAATCAAGGGCGTAAACGCGGTACCTCCTGGTGTTGGCCAGATTGATCATCATCTCGCGCCAAACATCCCAGGAATTTATCCAACCATGCAGTAAGATGATTGGCTGGCCCCGTCCTATTGATTCGTAATGGAGAATCCCTTGTTCGGTGACAATAGAACTCACGCTTACCTCAATTACCCCGTGTTTGTTGTCTTTAGAGCGATGGGTAATTTTGACAACGGCCGTTTAATTCACGTCATGCCTTAAACCAGTCGAAGCATGCCTTCATCTTTTGGGATGGTAAACGACTAAAGATTACCCTTAGCTTGTAAATTGCTGCGTATGCGATGTCTGGAAAAAGAAGCTGGTGTTCAGCGGACCACCATGATGGGTAAACGGTGCGCTTCAGCGGCATGATTTCGTGGACAGATGCACACCAAAAATAGTAGCAGTTAGCATTGATGAAAACTGTGAAAAGCGGGTAAAGGAGGTGTAAAGGTCACGTTAATCAGCTCTTATCGCCGTTTTCTTGATCCAGTTGGTCTAAAATCGAATAGAGCAATTCTAACAGAGCATTCTTAACGCTTTCCTTATCGGTGGCTACACAGGGCAGAATTTTTACTTCGGGCTTAAGCCGTAAGATAATCCGCAGATCTTCCGGTTCCCAGGCGTCTTCCATATCTTGCTTATTGGCAGCCACCACATAGGGCGTAGAGGCATAGCTCTCGAAGGTTTCCAGGATGCGTTTGGCTTCCCGAAAGGTTTCTGGCTTGGTGCTGTCTACCATCACGACAAAGCCGAGCATGCCTTGAGACAAAATGTCCCACATGAAGTCGAAGCGGCGCTGCCCGGGGGTGCCAAACAGGTAGAGTACCAGGTCATCGCCCACGGTAATACGGCCGAAATCCATGGCTACGGTGGTACTTTCTTTAACCTGTTCCGCCATACTGGAAATTTTTCGTTCCGTAGAAACGACATCAATTTCGCTTACAGAGCCAATGAACTGGGTCTTTCCGGCAGAAAATGGACCTGTGATTACCATTTTGACAGCTTGCATAAAGTACTACCTTCTTGAATGAGCGATGGTTTTGTGAATGATTTCTATCTGGTTGTGTTGGCTCCGAAAGAATGTTTGATACAGCACGGTGTTGCTGGGGCGAACGGCCGTACGGCCGTTCTCATCCCCTACAGCCCCCGAATGCGGTCGATGAGGCGAACTACAACCGACCGTTTAGCCGCTGGTGACGGTTCCGGTGGGGCTTTGCGCCGTGCTGGAGATTCTGTCTTTTCTGGAGCGGGTTTTGGTTGATTGACAAACTCAACCAGGCCAGCTTGCAGCATGCCGTACACAATGCGGCGGATTTCAAAATCGCTTAAATTGTTGGCTTTGGCTATTTGCCGGATGGAATTACGCGGATTGACGAATGAAACCACCCGCCATTCTTCCACGGTCAGGTTGATGTTGCGTAAACGGGCATCCGGGCGGTCTGTAAAGCGCAGGGCCACATCGAGATCGGGCAGCTCTTCCTGAAGGATTTCCCACTCTTTCAGGCGGCGGCTGCCTTCCATGATGACGCTTTCCAGATCAATCGGAATGGTAATGTAGCCGCTGTTGGGCATTCGGTTGGCATCAAAGCGAAAAACACCCTCACCCCAGGTAAACAGTTTGTAGACTGTATCCAGTACATTCTGGCGCACGCTTTGGATGATGTCATTTTGGGTGACCCGACGCGCCGTTACCAGGAGGTGGCCAATTTCTTTGTCGCTTTTGCCTTCGGCATGGGACTGTATGACCTGGGCTTGCTCTGGAGAAAGCTTGCCGCTGGTTTGCAAAATCTGCGCCAGGTGATTTTTCCCGTTGTCATTCCCCATGTAAGCGTAGATAAGCTTTCCCTCACGGAAAGACATCTGGGCTGATTCACTTTCTGTCTGAATCGAAAGGGTGCCTGTTTTTCTCGCCAGGTTAATGAGATTGAGCAGTTGAGTTGTTGAGAAATCGCGCAGGTTGCCTTTAAGGGCCATAGTTGTTTTTCCTGCTGAGTGTTGATGGCAGTTTTACCAGTAAGCTTTGTGTAAAAGGATTGACCAAAGCATTATACATGGTGCAAATTTCATAGTCAAACCTACTTATGTCACATAATTTGCCAGGCTTTCAGGAGAGCGCCCTTCAGTTGCTTGTACGGCCGTTCTTTCACGTGTACAATTATTTTGCTGTCTGGGGCGGTGGCGAAATGGTAGACGCAGCAGACTTAAAATCTGCCGGACGTCAGTCCGTGTGGGTTCGAGTCCCACCCGCCCTACCTGGCCCAGGCCCGGAGTTCTTGCAGTGCAAGCTCCGGGCCTTTGCTTTCTGGGCGCAAGAAACAAAGACCCAGAGTTCGGAGGTCGCCACTCAGGTATCGCGTCATACACAGATTCCGCGCCGGCGACCTCCGAATTCTGCGCGCGTCGGTCGGCCCCGTCCGGGGTGCTGCGCAAAGACCGGCCCGAGCGGTGAGCTATTTTCTAAACAGACACCGCCGCGCCTGTCACGCTGAGCGAATGGGCCACGCGACGGCATTGACCTGCGTCGCCAGCGAAGCGTCTCCTGCGCCATGCGGCACGAGATTCTTCACTGGCGTTGGCTGCGCTGAAGTTCTGCGCTTGATCGAGATCGGTGGCTGTGCTCACATGATCGCGTGTTTGACCCGCTCAGCATGACAGCACCAGCATTCCTGCTCATTTGCGCTTGCTGGTGCTGCCGGCGGCGGGCTTCCTGGCTGTGGCCGCGGGCTTGGCGGCCGGCTTGACAGACGCAGCCCCTTTGCTGGCAGCTGGCGACGCCTTTGCTACCGGTTTGGCCGCGGGCCGGGCGGCCGTGGATTTACTGACCGGCGCCTTGGCCGCGGCCGGCTTGGCCGGTGCAGCCTTGGCTGGCGCCTTGGCCGTGGCCGGCTTGGTTGTGGCAGCCTTGGCCGGCGCCTTGGTGACCTCGTCCAGCTTGAAGCCGCGCGCCACCGGCTGGCTCTTGGCCGCGGGCGGCGCTGACGGGGCGCGCTTGGGCTTGGGCGCGGCCGGGGGCGGGGCCTCGTCCTCGACCCAGCCGCCCAGCGCCAACTGCGTGGCCTCGCTCGGCGCCGGCGTCGGGTCGGCCGGACGCGTCGGGGCCGGCGGCGCGTCGCCGTTGCGCCGCGCGCTGCGCCGTTGACCGCGCGCCGTGGGCAGATGCAGCAGGCTGGCGATGCTGTCCCCCTGCGCGGGTTGGATCAACAGCTTGCCCTGCGCGCTGCGTTTGCCGCCAGGGATCTCGCCGTAGTCCAGCTTGCGCAGCGTGCCCTTGCGGCTGGCGCTGAAGAATTCGTCGGCCGGCTCGGCCACCACCGCATCGACCACCGCGCCGCTCTTTTGCGCCAGGCGCATGGCCGCCACGCCGCCGCCGTAGCGCCCCTGCACCGGGAACTCCTCCAGCGGCGTGCGCTTGAAGAGCCCGGCCGTGGTGGCCATCACCAGCTCGGCGGCCGGGCGGGCCAGGCCCAGCGCGACCACCTCGTCGCCGCGGCTCAGCTTGATGCCCCAGACGCCCGCGGCCGGCAGCCCCATGGCCCGCACGTCGGCCTCGGCGAAACGAATGGCCTGGGCCAGCTTGCTGACCAGCACGATCTCGCCGCTGCCGTCGCTGATGGCCGCGCCCACCAGCTCATCGCCGTCGTCCACGTTCATGGCGGTGGCCGCGCCCAGCGCGGTGCGCGCCTCGGCCACCGTCACCCGTTTGACGCGCCCCTGACGGGTGGCCAGCACCAGATACTGCTCCTCCTCCTCGTCGGACTTGCCCAGCAGCAGCAGGCTGACCAGCCGGTCGTTGCGCTGGAAGACCCCCAGATCGGCCGGGTGGATGGGATTGCCGTCGGGCAGGCGATGCACCGGAACGCGCGCCATGCGGCCATCGGCCGAGAAAAGCCACACCTCGTCGTGGGTGCGGCCCGCGGCCAGGCGGATGGGCGCGTTGTCCTCCACCTTGTTGGGCAGCTTGCCCCGCCGCCGCTCCACCATGCTCTCGCGCAGCAGCACGCCATTGGCCGCCAGCGCCACCATCACCGGCTCGTCGGCCATCATGTCCTGCACGGTCAGGCTGGCGCGCGAGACGCCCAGCTCCACGATCTGGGTGCGGCGGGGATCGTTGTACTGCTGCTTGAGCGCCAGCAGCTCCTCCTTGATCACGCCCAACACCTTTTCCGGGTGCGCCAGCAGATCCTCCAGCCAGGCGATGCGCTGCACCAGTTCAGCGTACTCCTCTTGCAGCTTCTTGCGCTCCAGCGCGGCCAGCCGCTTGAGAGGCATGTCCAGAATCGCCTGCGCCTGGATCTCGCTGAACTTGAAATTCTTGACCAGATTGGCGCGCGCGCTGTCGGTGGTCTGCGAGCGGCGGATGGTCTGGATCACCTCGTCCAGCATGTCCAGCGCCTTGAGCAAGCCCTCCAGGATGTGGGCGCGCTCCCTGGCCCGGCGCAGATCGTATTCGCTGCGGCGGCGGATGATCTCGCGGCGGTGCTCGATGTAGTGCTGCAAGACGCGGCGCAGGCCGAGCAGACGCGGCTCGCCGTCCACCAGGGCCAGCATGGTCATGCCGAAGGTCTGCTGCATGGGGGTGTACTTGTACAGGTCGGCCAGCACCGCGCGCGCGTCGCCGGTGCGCGAGACCTCGACCACGATGCGCATCCCCGTGCGGTCGGACTCATCGCGCAGATCGCTGATCCCCTCCAGCTTGCCATCGCGCGCCAGCTCGGCGATGCGCTCCAGCAGATTGGTCTTGTTGACTTGGTAGGGCAGCTCGGTGACCACAATGCGGCTGCGGCTGCGGCTCATCTCCTCGATGTGGGCGCGGGCCTGGACACGAAAATGGCCGCGGCCGGAGGCATAGGCCGGCGCGATCACATCCTCGTCGCCGCTGAAGCGGTAGACGATGCCGCCGGTGGGAAAGTCTGGCCCCTTGATGAAGCGCATCAGCTCCTCGACCGTCACATCTTCGATCTGCTGGTAGCGCTCCAGCAGATAGACCAGCGCGTCGCACACCTCCCCCAGGTTGTGGGGCGGGATGTTGGTGGTCATGCCCACGGCGATGCCGCTGGCGCCGTTGACGATCAGATTGGGCAGCGCGGCCGGCAGCACCGCCGGCTCTTGCAGCGTATCGTCGAAGTTGCCGCTCCAGTCGACCGTTTCCTTGTCGATGTCGTTCAGCATCTCCTGGGCGATGCGCGCCAGACGCGCCTCGGTGTAGCGCATGGCGGCCGCGTTGTCGCCGTCCACCGAGCCGAAGTTGCCCTGGCCCTCCACCAGCGGATAGCGCAGGCTGAAATCCTGGGCCATGCGCACCATGGCATCGTAGACCGCGCTGTCGCCGTGCGGGTGGTACTTGCCCAGCACCTCACCGACGATGCGCGCCGACTTCTTGTAGGGCTTGTCGTGGGTCAGCCCCATGTCGTGCATGGCGTAGAGGATGCGGCGATGCACCGGCTTAAGCCCATCGCGCACGTCGGGAAGGGCGCGCGCGACGATGACGCTCATGGCGTAGTCCAGATAGGCCACCTGCATCTCGCGCTGAATATCGACCTGTTTGACCGTTCCGATTTCCACTAAATGATACCTCGACTGATATGTCATGCTGAGGGCCGCCGAAGCATCCCGGCTCGTCGCTGCGGGGGGATGCTTCGCCGCAGACGGCTCAGCATGACAGGCGCAAGGCGCTTCGTTTGCCAAGACCGTCCCGCGGGTCGCAGCCTCAGATGGACACCGAGCGCAGAAAGGCGGCGCTGGCTTCGGGCAATGCCGTGTTGATGTACATCCCGCTGCCCAACTCGAAGCCGGCCGACTGGCTGACGCGGGGGATCAGCGAAACGTACCAGTGCAGATAGTCGGCGTACCAGGCCTTGACCGGCGCCGTGCGCACGATGATGTTGTAATCAGGGTCGTTCAGCCCGAAGTAAAGGCGGCGCAGCACATCGCGCGCCAGGCCGGCCAGCCGCTGCAGCGAGATGGGCGAGACCATCAGAAAGCTGGAGTGGTGTTCGCGCGGCACGATCCAGACGTGAAACGGGGAGAGCGCGGCATAGGGCACGAATGCCACGTAGTCGTCGTTCTCGGCGATCACCCGCCGCCGGTCGCGCAGCTCATCCTCCAGCACGGCGCAGAAGACGCAGCAGCCGGTGTCATCGAAGTGACGCCGCGCCTCCTCGTCCCGCATGCGCACATCGTAGGGCGCCACCGGCAGGCCGATGATCTGGCTGTGCGGGTGCAGCAGCGAGGCGCCGGCGCGCACGCCGTGGTTCTTGAAGTAGATCACATGCTCGATGCGGTCGTCCAGCGACATGACCACGCCGCGCATCTGAAAGGCCAGCAGGGTCAGCGCCAGCTCCTCCTCGGTCAACAGCGCCGGCGTGGTGTTGTGCTCGCGCGCTTCGACCACCACCTCGTGATAGCCGACGCCGGAGATGGCCCGGTGGACGCCGTCGAACTCGCGCACCCGGTCGCCCTGCTGGCTCAGGGCGGGAAACCTGTTCTTGACGACGCGCACCTGCCACTGGGGGTTGTCCTGGGGCAGGCGCAGCAGCTCCATCTCCGGCCCCTCCTCGTTGCCCACGCAGAAGGGGCAATGGGGATCGTAGCTCTCCAGGCTTTCGTGCGTCGGTCGCTGCGACCAATCGACGAACTCCTCCGGCCGGCGGGCGCGCTCAGTGGAGATGATCACCCACTGTTTGGTGGCCATGTTCTGGCGCAGCTCAGGCATGGGATCCTCGCAACTACTGGCCTGACAGGGCGGCCAACGCGGCCGCCGACGAGTAGACGATCAACATCTGGGCCGCGCTGCCGGCCCAGAGCAGCAGCAGCCCCCTGAGCAGCCAGCGCACGGCGCCCTCCACAGGAAATTGCAGGAGATCAGGCGCCATCAGCTACTCTCGCTCGACCATGAAGAGATGATAGCCGTAGGGGGGCAGGTCGATGTACAGGCCGGCGCCCACCATGTCATCGCCGCGGCGTAGATAGGTCGTGTCGTTCAGCAGGTCGTTCAGCCGCCAGTCGCGGCCGGCCAGGGCGCGCATCTCCAGGGGAACCAGCGCCTGGGCGCGCTCGGACGAAAGGTTGACCACCACCAGGCGCAGTTCATCGCCCAGCGACCAGCGGTGGGCGACGACGTGGCGGTGCGTCGGGTTGCCCGCCCACTCCTCGGCCGGCTTGAGCGGCTGCCAGAGGCCGTCGTGGAAGATGGGATGGCGCAGCGCGGCCAGCAGCCGCCGGTAGAAGAGCTCCACGGCCCCCTGGCCGGCCTCGGCTGGCCGCCGGCCCAACTGCACCGGCAGCTTGACCTGCCAGCCGTCGAGCTGGCCCTCATGGAAGAGCCGCAGGCCGGGCAGGGTGTAGGTCAACGCGGCCGCGGCCAGGCTGCGCGGCCCGCCGAAGGCCGTGGCCGCGCGCTGCTCGTCGTGGTTCTCGGTGAAGCGAGCGAGATGCTGCTGATAGTCCGTCCCCGCGGTCAGGTGCAGGCGCACATCCATGGCGTCGTGCTCCAGCAGCCGGTCGTAGAGCCGCTTGTCGTAGGTGTAGTCGAAGCCCTGCTGCTGCAGCTCCCACTCCATATCCCAGTAGACCTCGGCCAGCAGAATGAAATCGGGAAAGCGCGCGTGCAGGTCGGTGGCCACGGCCGGCCAAAACTCGGCGCGCGGCGGCTCGAAGACGCCGCCCCAGGTGCGCAGGAAGATGTCGCGCGTCACCAGCATGGCCATGTCGCAGCGCGCGCCGTCGCAGCGCTCGGCGATGGCCAGCAGGATGTCGGCCATGGCCCGGCGGCTGGCCGCGCGGCGATAGTCGATCTGCACGGTGTCGGACCAGCCGTCCAGATAAGGGTCGCGGCCGTGGGCAAAGATGCGCCACTGGCCATCCACGGTCACGTCGAAGTAGTTGACCGGCTGGCGCGCCAGGCTGTCGGGGCCGCCCTGCACCAGGCGCTCCGGGTGTTCGGCCAGCCAGGCATGGTCGCGCGCGAAGTGGTTGGGCACGAAGTCCAGCATCAGGCGCATGCCCCGCCCGGCCAGACGCTGGCGCAGGCTGGCCAGGCCCGCGTCGCCGCCCAGCGCGGCATCGACGCGATAGTCGGGGATGCTGTAGGGCGAGCCAACCACGTCGGCCTCGCTGTAGTCGGGCAGGGCCTTGCGGTATTCCGCTTGCAGCCCCGGATGCTCGACCGCCACGCGGCGACCGGCGACGCTGCGCTGCCAGACGCCCATCAGCCAGACGCCGTCGAAGCCGTAGGCGGCGATGCGCGCCAGCTCGGCGTCGGGCACGCTGTCCAGGGTCACCGGCTGCCCGGCCGCGCGGCTGAGCTGCTCCAGCCACGCCCAGGCATTGATTTCGTAAAGAGCAGGGTTTTTGGGCCAGTTAGTCATGATGAAGTCCCTATCTAATGAAGACCGGATGATCGGTTTCACCAGTCAATATGTGTTTCTTTCTGTCCATGTAAGCGCCAAAACCATGAACCCGTGTGAGATACGTGAATTACCATGCCCATGCGCTTGGCCTCAGTATCGAACTCAGGATGGCGCAGAAATCGAGGGATGAACGTAGCAATTTCAAGCTGCAAGATATCTAGCCACACGAGACTATACCTCGCATGGCACAGCCGGGGTCTGTAGAAATCTTTGTCAAGCGTGAAAAAGGTCGGACGGCGCAACGACAATAGCAGCGGGATAATCTCCTCATCTTGCATACCGCTGCGCCCGGCTTCATAGCCAATCTGACGCATGGCTATTCGCCTTGACTTCAGGGTATACCATTGAAGTCGAGGGATATTCTCGTCCAGCACGTTCATGCGACAGCCAATTCCCTGGTCAACTCATTCATCTGTTGCATAAATGATCGGTTAGCCAACCGGACCGCTTCAGCGATCATCTCTTTACTTATCTTGCCGTTCCATTGTTCCTCAATCGTCTCCCAGGCCATGCCCTGCGCCACGAGTTCAAGCACCTGCCATACCATGATGCGTGTTCCGCAGAAAGTAGGCTTCCCATGACAGATCGCAGGATCAGCTACTATCCATCGTCCCAGAGACTGTGCTGAGTTGCTCGACGCCACACTGCCTCGAAGAATCCGACGGATGTCCGATTCCAAAGAAGTCCCCGGACTAAGCTGCGCCGCTTGATATGTCACCTGGCTGGCTTCACGAATGAACATCGGAGAAGCTGCCTGTGGCATGGCCATCTGCTCCAACTCCTCACGAACGATCTTGCGAATCATATCATCGAGGGTGTTTGGATCAAAAAACTCCATTGCCTGTGCTGTGTTCTGATTCATATAGATGTTCCTCGCTCACTAACCAAACCTATGCCGCTTCTCGGGCGATTTCGTAGATCAGTTCATCCTCGTCCAGCATGTCTTTCTTCCATGCCGGCAGGTTCGACTCCTCTTGCAGGCTGCGGCGCAGCTCGACGATCTGATCGCGCAGGATGGCGGCCTCTTCGAAGCGCAGATCCTCGGCCGCACGGTGCATCTCTTTCTCCAGGTCGCGCACGATGCGCAGGCGCTCGGCCCGCGGCAGCGCGCTGAGCGGCGGGGCCGGCCGGCTTTCCGCGCCGTCGCCGCCCACGCTGTAGGCCACCTTCTCCTCGGCCACCGACAGTTGCAGCCGCTGCGTCAGGTCGCGCACGCTCTTGACGATGCTCTGCGGCGTGATGCCGTGCTCCTGATTGTAACGATCTTGCTTCTCGCGGCGGCGGTTGGTCTCCTCCATGGCCAGGCGCATGCTGTCGGTGATGCGGTCGGCGTAGAGAATGGCCTTGCCCTCCACATGGCGCGCGGCGCGGCCGATGGTCTGGATCAGCGACGGCCCGGAGCGCAGAAAGCCCTCCTTGTCCGCGTCCAGCACGGCCACCAGGCTGACCTCGGGCAGGTCCAGCCCTTCGCGCAGCAGGTTGATGCCCACCACCACGTCGTAGACGCCCAGCCGCAGATCGCGCAGGATCTCGATGCGCTCCAGGGTGTGGATCTCGCTGTGCAGGTAGTGTACCTTGATGCCCAGCTCGGCCAGATAGTCGGCCAGGTCCTCGGCCATGCGCTTGGTCAATGTGGTCACCAGCACCCGCTGGCCGTTGCGCAGCCGCTGGCGAATCTCCTTGACCAGGTCGTCCACCTGGCCCTTGACCGGCCGCACCTCCACCTGTGGGTCCAGCAGGCCGGTGGGGCGGATCACCTGATCGACGATCTGCGCCGAGATCTCGCGCTCGTAGGGGCCAGGGGTGGCGCTGGTGTAGATCGCCTGGGTCAGCATGGCCTCGAACTCCTCGAAGCGCAGCGGGCGATTGTCCAGCGCCAGCGGCAGGCGAAAGCCGTAGTCCACCAGCACCTGCTTGCGCGCCCGGTCGCCGTTGTACATGCCGCGGATCTGCGGCACAGTGATGTGGCTCTCGTCGATGATGCACAGCCAGTCGGGCGGGAAATAGTCCAGCAGCGTCCAGGGCTGCGAACCGGGCAGACGGCGGGCCAGCGGCCGGCTGTAGTTCTCGATGCCGGAGCAGTGGCCCACCTCGCGCAGCATCTCCAGGTCATAGCGGGTGCGCTGCTCGATGCGCTGCGCCTCCAGCAGCTTGTCGTTGGCCTTGAACCAGGCGACCCGTTCCACCAGCTCGGCCTCGATGTCGGCGATGGCCTCCACCAGCTTGTCGGCCGGGGTGACGAAATGCTTGGCCGGGAAGATATTGACCTGGCCGGGCTGGTCCAGCACCTCGCCGGTCAGCGTGTCGATCTCGCTGATGCGCTCCACCTCGTCGCCCCATAGCTCGATGCGGTAGGCAGTCTCGCCGTAGGCCGGCTGCACCTCCAGCGTGTCGCCTTTGACCCGAAAGCGGCCGCGCTGCAAGACCTGATCGTTGCGCTCGTAATAGATGTCCACCAGGCGGCGCAGCACGTGGTTGCGCCGCACCTGATCGCCGACGCGCAGATGCACCACCTCCTGGCCGTAGTCCTGCGGGCTGCCCAGGCCGTAGATGGCCGACACCGAGGCAACGATCACCACATCGCGCCGGCTGAAGAGCGAGGCCGTCGCGGCCAGGCGCAGCCGGTCGATCTCGTCGTTGATGCTGGAATCCTTCTCGATAAAGGTGTCGGTGCGCGGGATGTAGGCTTCCGGCTGGTAGTAGTCGTAGTAGCTGACAAAGTACTCCACCGCGTTGTTGGGGAAGAACTCGCGGAACTCGGCATAAAGTTGCGCGGCCAGCGTCTTGTTGTGGGCAAGAATCAACGTTGGACGCTGGACCTGTTCGATGATCTGCGCCATGACGTAGGTCTTGCCGGTCCCGGTGGCGCCAAGCAGCGTCTGGTGTTTGTGGCCGCCCTGCAGGCCATCTACCAGACGCCGAATCGCCTCCGGCTGGTCGCCCATCGGTTGAAACTCGGAAACTAACTTGAACTCCGGCACGTCTTACCTCGTGTGATACAGAACATCGGTTCGGGACACGCATTATAACGCCAGCGCCGCCGTTTGTCCAGAAGGCTTGACGACAGTCACAGCCCGCAGTATACTATCGAACGATGAAACACAGAAGATCGCAAGCTGCCAACGCGCGCCCAGCCAGCAGCAGCGTGCTCAGCCTTATCCTGCTGCTGGCGCTGGCGCTGAGCCTGATCCCCGCGCCGGCCGCGCAGGCCCAGGCCGACCCAGCCGATCCGGCCGCCCCGGTCGACCCGCAGGCCATCCTGCAGGCCATGAGCGTGGCCGATCGCATCGGCCAGCTTTTCATGGTCACTTTCCAGGGGGACGAGGTGGGCCCCGACTCGGCCATCGCCGAGCTGATCCGCGACTATCGCATCGGCAGCGTGCTGATCAGCCCGGCCCAGGGCAACTTCCGCAACCTCAACCCCGACGGAACGACGGCCGACACGCCGCAACAGGTGACGCGCCTCACCAACCAACTGCAAAGCCTGGCCTTCGACGGCTTTCTCTCCCAGGAGAACGCGCTGGCCCCGCAGCTCGGCGATGTGCAGCCATTGGCCGTGCCGGAGGAGCGCGGCGTCACCCTGCCGCTGCTGATCGGCGCCAGCCAGGCCGGCAACGGCTTTCCCCACAGCAGCCTGCGCAGCGGCTTCACCCCCTTGCCCAGCAACATGGCGCTGGGCGCGACCTGGAGCACGGCCGACGCGGCCTCGGCCGGCAGCGTGATGGGCAGCGAGCTGGCCGCGGTGGGGGTCAACCTGCTGCTGGGGCCATCGCTGGACGTGCTGGACATGCCGCGCTCCGATCCGCAGACCACCCTGGGCGTGCGTTCGCTGGGGGGCAACTCCTTCTGGGTGGGGCGGCTGGGCCGCGCCTTCATCGGCGGCGTACACGAAGGCTCGCAGGGGCGGGTGGCCACCGTCGCCCAGCATTTCCCCGGCCAGGGCAGCAGCGACCGGCTGCCGGAGAACGAGGTGGCCACGATCCAGAAGCCGATCGAGGCGCTGGAAGCGGTGGAGATCGCGCCCTTTGCCGCGGCCGTGCGGCCAGGCACCCTGCAAGAGCTGCTGCCGGCCGGCGATGGGCCGCCGCGCACCGCCTCCACCGTGGTCGATGGCTTGCAAAGCACCCACATCCGCTACGCCGCGCTGCAAGGCAGCAGCGAGAGCATCCCCCCCATCAGCCTGGCGCCGCAGCTTTCCCAGGCGCTGCTGGAAGGCCCCCAATTCACCGATTGGCGCAACGCCGGCCGGGGGCTGGTGATCAGCGACGACCTGGGCGCGCCGGCCATCCGCCGCCACTACGACCCCACCTTGCAAAGCTTTCCCCACCGCCGCGTGGCCCAGGATGCGCTGCTGGCCGGCAATGACCTGCTGCTGCTGGCGCGCTGGAGCCTGGACGACGACCCCGACGCCACCATCGCTAACATCAAGGACACCATCACCTTCTTCCAGGAGAAATACCAGAGCGATGCCGACTTTCGCCGCCGGGTCGATGCGGCCGTGCTGCGCGTGTTGACGCTCAAGGCGCGCCTCAACCCGCAGTTGGATCTGCGCACCAGCCTGGTGAACGGCGATCGACTGGCGACGCGGGAGACGCAGGACGCGGCCATGGCCCAGATCGCGCGCGATGCGATCACCCTGCTCAGCCCCAGCCCGGCTGAACTGGCGCAACGCATGCCCACGGGGCCGGGCGCCAACGAATCGATCCTCTTCATCACCGACGGGCGCACCGGCAGCGAATGCGCCACGGCTGACTGTCCCGCGGCCTCGCTGATCGGCCCTACGGCGCTGGCAGAGATCGTCCTGCGCCTCTACCAGCCCAGCGGGCAGACCGCGCCGGAGCGCATCGCCAGTCTGACCTTCGACCAACTGGCGGCCTGGCTCAACTCAACCGCCGGGAGCGATGAGACCAACCTGGCCAACGAGGTGGTGGACGGGCTGATCAACAGCGCCAACTGGATCGTGTTTGGCCTGTTGGACAACGCGCCCGACGCCTCCGGCCCGGCTGTGATGCGCCAATTCCTCAGCCAGCGGCCGGTCAGCCGGGAGCAGAAGCGGCTGGTGGCCATCGCCTACGATGCGCCCTTCTTTCTCGACGCCACCGACATCACCAAGCTGACGGCCTATTTCGCGGCCTATGGCCGGACGGAGCCGCTGCTGGAGGCCTCCATGCGCGTGCTCTTCCGCGAGTGGACCCCCACCGGCGCCTCCCCGGTGGACATCAGCGCGATCAACTACACGGTGGCCGAGAAGCTGCGCCCCGACCCCAGCCAATCGATCCCGCTCAGCGTGCCTGACGTGCGGGTGCAGATGGGCAGCAACACCTTCACCGCCAAGGTGGGGGACACGCTGCGGGTGCTGGCCGGTCCCATTCGCGACAACAACGGCCGGCTGGTGCCGGACAACACGCCAGTGACCTTCAAACTGAAGCAGCGCATCGACCAGTTCGAGCTGCCGCTGGGCCAGACCGGCACCAGGGATGGCTACGCCG
Organism: Anaerolinea sp.; assembly: GCA_014879765.1. Taxonomy (GTDB): domain Bacteria; phylum Chloroflexota; class Anaerolineae; order JAAEKA01; family JAAEKA01; genus JAAEKA01. Next base: position 14,935 of record JACSRL010000131.1, read on the forward strand.
AGACCTCGGTGGTGCTGGAGCGGCCGGGCGACTATGAGGTGCAGGTGCAAAGCGGCCAGGCTGCCGGTTCGCTCAGCCTGCTGCTGAATATCGTCGACCTGGAGCAGGGCGAGGCGCGCGTGGCGGTGGCGACCCCCACGGCCACCCCCAGCC
>JACSRL010000378.1 GCA_014879765.1 Anaerolinea sp.
GCTGGCTCGGTCGGAGACCGGCCAGAGCATGAGGTGGGCTGGCTCGGTCGGAGACCGGCCAGAGCATGAAGTTGAAGTTGGACGGTTGCTTAGCCGCCGGTCACAGCGCGCCAGGCGTGGGCCAGGCGCGCCCACTCGGCCAGCTCCAGCGTCTCGGCCCGGCGCTGGGGATCGATGCCCGCCTGGTGCAGCAGGGCGTCGGTCAGCTCCTGGGAGAGGTTCAGATTGGCCCGCAGCGAGTTTCTGAGTTGTTTGCGGCGCTGGCCAAAGCCGGCCCGCGCCACGGCGAAGAATGCCTCCTCGTCGGGCGCGTCCACCGGCGGCTGCTGCCACGGCCGCAGCCGCAGAATCGCCGAATCGACCTTGGGCGGGGGATAGAAGGCGCCGGCCGGGATGCGCGCCACGATCTCCGGCCGGGCAAAGTACTGCACGCTGACGGCCAGCAGGCTCATCTCTGGCGGCCGGGCGACGATGCGCTGCGCCACCTCCCGCTGGATGGTCAGGACGATCAAATCCGGCCGCGGCGCGGCTGTCAGCAGGTGACGAATGGCCGCCGAGGTGATGTAGTAGGGCAGGTTGGCGACAACCTTGTAATGGTCAATGGACAATGGGCAATGGTCAATGGTCAATGCCTCAGCGGTCAGCGCGTCATCGACCATTGGCAATTGCCCATCGACCATTGACAATTGGCCATCGACCATTGGCAATTGCCCATCGACCATTGGCAATTGGCCATCGACCATTGGCAATTGCTCATCGACCATTGACAATTGGCCATCGACCATTGACAATTGCCCATTGTCCATTGGCAATTGGCCATCGACCATTGGCAATTGGCCATCGACCATTGGCAATTGGCCATCGACCATTGGCAATTGGCCCGGATCGAGCTGGAGGATGTCGCCTTGCACGATGGCAACGTTGTCATGGCCGGCCAGGGTATCCCGCAGCGCGGGCAGCAGGCTGGCGTCCAGCTCCACGGCCACGACGCGGCCAGCCTGGCTGGCCAGCCGCGCGGTCAGCGTGCCGACGCCTGGCCCCACCTCGATCACCACATCGGCTCGGCTCAGCTCGGCCGCGGCGACGATGCGATCCAGATGCACCGGGTCGGCCAGGAAATTCTGCCCCAGACTCTTCTTCAGATGCAGGCCGTGGCGCCGCAGCAGCTCCGCCAGACGAAGCGGGGTGTCGTTCATGGCTGGGCCAGCGCGCGGGGCTTCGTCGCGGCCGCGCGGCCGCGAAGTGATATGGGATGCAGACAGCTTGTAGACATCGGGCGAGTGTGCTATAGTCGCGGCAAGAGTTGAAACTGCACGGTCAGGAGGGTTCGCGATGACAGAAGAGCACATGCAGCCGGCGCCGTTGGCGCAGCACCTGGATCAGGCCGTCGTGACGGCGGAAATTGCCAAAGCCTTGCGCGCCACGCTGTTTTCCAGCACCTTGAGCGTGGCCCCGCGCCAGGTCAACGAGCTGGCCAGCCAACTGGCCCAGCATTTCTATGCCTTCTACGACAGCCGCGATCAGGCGGCGGCCATGCGTCAGGGGGCAGAGCTGGCCCGGGCCGGCGTGGGCAGCCGCTCGGCGCTGGCCATGACGGAGGCGGTGCGGCGCAGCGCGCGGCTGCACGCCAACCCGCTGGCCGAGCTGCCCGATCTGGCCGGCGCGTTCTGCAACGCGCTGCTGGAGGGTTTCATGGAAGCCCGCGGCCAGATGTTGCTGGAGGTGCAGGAGCGCACCCATCGCGCCTATCTGGCAGCGCAGCAGTCGGGCGCCGGTTGAAAAAGTTGGCATTTCTTTCGGGAAATGCCAACTTTGCCTCATCCACTACTCCTCGCCCAGTTGCAGCACCGACATGAACGCCTCTTGCGGGATCTCCACCGCGCCGACCATCTTCATGCGCTTCTTGCCCTTCTTCTGCTTCTCCAGCAGCTTGCGCTTGCGGCTGACGTCGCCGCCGTAGCATTTGGCCAGCACATCCTTGCGCATGGCCTGCACATTGGCGCGGCTGATCACCTTGTTGCCCACCGCGGCCTGAATGGGAACCACGAATTGCTGCCGCGGGATCACCTCTTTCATCTTGGTGACCAGGCGCTGCCCCTTGCGATAGGCGTCGTCGCGGTGGACGATGATGCTCAGCGCGTCCACCGGTTGCTCGTTGACCAGCACGTCCAGCTTGACCATGTCGGCCGGCCGGTACTCGTCGAAATGATAGTCCAGGCTGGCATAGCCGCGCGTGCGGGCCTTGAGCTCGTTGTAGAACTCGGTCAGGATCTCGGTCAGCGGGATCTTATAGCTGAGCAGCACGCGGCGCTGGTCCAGATATTCCTGCGCCACGAACTCGCCGCGCCGGCTGGTGACCATGTCCATCACCGCGCCGATGAACTCTGTGGGGGTGAAGACCTCGATCCTCACCCAGGGCTCGCGGATCTCGCTGATATGGTTGGGCTCCGGCAGCTCGGCCGGGCTGTCCACCACGATCTCCGTGCCGTCGGTCTTGGTCACCTCGTATTCCACGCTGGGCGCGGTGAAGATCATGTCCAGATCATATTCCCGCTCCAGGCGCTCCTGGATGATCTCCATGTGGAAAAGCCCCAGAAAGCCGCAGCGGAAGCCAAAGCCCAGCGCCTGGCTGGTCTCCGGCTCGTAGACCAGCGATGCATCGTTCAGTTGCAGCTTCTCCAGGGCATCGCGCAGCAAGCCGTAGTCCTCGGCAGCGCTGGGGTAGAGGCCGGCAAAGACCATCGGCTTCATCGGCTGATAGCCGGGCAGCGGCTGGCTGGCCGGCTCGTCGTGCCAGGTGATGGTGTCGCCCACGGCCAGATCGCGCACGGTCTTCAGCCCGGTGGCCACATAGCCCACCTCGCCAGCCTCCAGCCGGCCGATGGGGGTCATGCGCGGGGCAAAGACGCCGATCTCCAGCGGCTCCAGCCGCGCGCCGGTGGACATCAGCCGCAGCGGCCGCGCGTTGTCCAGCACGCCGTCCACCACCCGCAGATAGGCGATCACCCCTTTGTAGGAGTCGTAGTGGCTGTCGAAGATCAGGGCGCGCAGCGGCTGATGGCGGCTGCCGTGCGGCGGCGGCACATGCTTGACCACCGCCTCCAACACATCGCGGATGTTAGTGCCCTCCTTGGCCGACACGCGCGCGATATCCTCGGCCGGCGTGCCGATCAAATCCTCCAGCTCCTGGGCGACATCGTCCGGCTGGGCCGCGATCAGGTCGATCTTGTTGACCACCGGAATGATCTCCAGGTCGGCGCCCATGGCCAGGTAAAGATTGGCCAGGGTCTGCGCCTCGACCCCCTGGGTGGCGTCCACCACCAACAGCGCGCCCTCGCAGGCCTGCAGGGCGCGGCTGACCTCGTAGGAGAAGTCCACGTGGCCGGGAGTGTCGATCAGGTTGATCTCCAGGGTCTGGCCGTCCAGCGCATGGTAGTTCATGCGCACGGCCGAGGCCTTGATGGTGACACCCTTCTCGCGCTCCAGGTCCATGGAGTCCAGCATCTGATCCTTCATCTCACGATCGGAGACGGTGCCGGTGGCCTGGAGCAGGCGGTCGGCCAGGGTGCTCTTGCCGTGGTCGATGTGGGCGATGATACAGAAATTGCGAATGTGTTCTTGATCCATAGAATCCGGTTGATCTTGCGGTGTGACTGTTCAGCAGGCTGCTCAGGCTGAGACTATGACGTGCTGCGCGCCAGATTATACATCAGACGGCAGAAAAACCCGAATGCCAGTGTCAGTTCTTCAGCGGCAGTCCATGGTTTTTGGCACTTGTGTCTGGCGCGATAGTATGCTAGAATTGCTGCCAATAGACGCCCACCGACGTCTTATCTCTGCCGCCGGAGGATTGCCCTATGTCAAAAGAAAGCATCGTCGATGCCAGCGTTCCCAGCGCGGGCCGAGTCTATGATTACCTGCTGGGTGGCCACCACAACTTCGAGGTGGATCGCCGGGCAGGGGATTTTATCGCCAATCTCGCTCCATTTGTCACGAAATTTGTGCGTTTGCAGCGCTGGTGTCTGCGAGATGTCGCCTATGAGTTGGCCACGGTGCGTGGCTTCGATGTCATCATCGACTTCGCCTCCGGGCTGCCGACGCAGGACAATCTGCACACGGTCGCACCCCAGGGAACCACGATCATCTACTCCGACTATGACCCGGTGGTGGTTCAGTACGCGCGGGAGATTCTGGGCGACACCCCCAACGTCTACTATTTCGAGGCCAACGCCCGCCGGCCGGAGGAATTGCTCAACCATCCTGACGTGCTGGAGATTCTCAACGGCCGTCGCAACGTGGCCATCGTCTGTTGGGGCGTGGGGCTTTTCCTCACCGACGACGAAATCCGCCATGCGGCCCAGTATCTGTATGAATGGACCGACGGCCAGGGCTGTTGGGCGTTCAACCTGCAAGGCGCCGGCCTCAGCCGCAGCCACCCGGCCGGCGCTGAGATTTTGGACACCTACGCCAAGATGGGCTCGCCCGCCTACGTGCGCAGCCAGGAGGAATATCTGGAACTCCTGAAGCCGTGGCGGTTGGACGACAAGGGCCTGATCGCGCTGCTGGATTGGCATGGCCTGGACGCCAGCGAGATGTCCGACATCGACGTGGACCAGTTCGGCTCGGCCGGGGCCGGCTATGGCGCCTATCTGATCAAGTGATCGCGCGACCCGCGGCCGATCAACACCTCCTGGGCTGGGCTGGCAGTTGACGCCCTCCGCCATCGGCCAGACTTTCGGACTTCAGCGGCCACTATGGATCGAATCGCATTGTGACCTACATCGACGTCATCAACGAACAAGCCGCTGAGTTGACGGCGCTTCTTCTGCAAAACCTACGGGAAGCGCTGTTCAGCAGCCGGGCCTACCTGCGTCCATCGGATTTGCAGCAGGTCGCCGACACCCAGACTCGGGTCTTCCTGGCCGCCATCGTCCGCCGCGATGCTGAGGAGGCGCAGCGTCATGGCGCCTATCTGTGTACCGTCGGCGTGGGGGAACAGGTGGTGCTGGGCCTCAACCGCACCTTGCAGCGCTTCGGGCTGCAGCATCTGGCCGGGGAAGCGTTGCACGATTTTCTGGAACGGGCAGATGAGCATCAGCGCCACGTGGTGGAGGGCTACATCGCGCAGAGCACCGCCCAGATCCTGGAGGAGCAGGAGCGCATCCGCTCGGCCTTGCAGCAGAACCTGCAACGCTACACCTTGCAGTTGGAGACCGCGGCTGAGCTGGCCAGAACCGCGATTTCCACCCTGGAGCTGGGCAGCCTGCTCACCTCGGCGGTCGATCTGATCAGCGCCCGCTTTGGCCTGGACTATGTGGCCATCTACCTGCTGGACGAAGATGATCGCTACGCCGAGCTGCGGGCAGCCACCGGCATGGGGGGACGGATTCGCCAGGCGGCCCGCCACAAGCTGCGGGCCAACAGCGGAAACAGCGTCGGAAAGTGCCTGGCCTCCAGGCAGCACATCCTGCTGGTGCTGCGCAACGACGAACACAGCCTGCCCAGCGCATCCTGGCTTGAGGACACCCGGGCGGAGATGGTCTTGCCCTTGATCACGCATGGCCGGGTGATCGGCGCGCTCAGCGCGCAGAGCACCCGGCCGGCCGCGTTCTCCTCGCAGGATGTCATCGGCTTCCAGATCATGTGCGATCAGTTGGCCAACGCCATCGAGAATGCCCGCCTGTACGCTGACGCCCAGCGCCGCGCCGAGGATCTGGCCCATGCCTACGACCAGCTCAAGGAGTTGGAAACGCTCAAAGACCAGTTCATGCAGAACATCTCCCATGAGCTGCGCACGCCGCTGACCATGATTCGCGGCTATGCCGAGTTCATGCTGGGCGGGCAACTGGGCGACGTCGACGATTCCCAGCGGGACGCGCTGCAGGTCATCCTGCGCAACTCTGAGGCGCTCAGCGAGATGGTCACCGACATCCTGGCCATGCTGGAGCTCAGCGCCACCAAGACCGCGTTGACCGCGCTCTCCATGCGTGAGGCGGTGCAGGACAGCGTGATCGGCTTTCAGATCGTCGCGGCCGCCAACGGCATCGCCCTGGACGCGGACCTGGCCTCCGGCGGCGGCGCCTGCCTCGTCATGGCGCGGCCGAACCATCTGCGCCGCATCATCGACAATCTGCTGGGCAACGCGCTCAAGTTCACCCCCAGCGGCGGGCAGGTACACGTCCGGCTGTGGGAACGGGAGCAGCGCGTCTATCTGGAGGTTTCCGACACCGGCATCGGCATCCCGGTTCATTTCCAGGAGCGCATCTTTGATCGTTTCTTCCAGGTGGACAGCTCCCAGCGGCGGACGCGCGGCGGCGCCGGCCTGGGGCTGGCCCTGGTGCGGGAGCTGGTTCAGAGCTACGGGGGCAGCGTCAGCGCCGTCAGTCCCGGCGTCGATCTGGGCAGCACCTTCACCGTCACCCTGCCGCGCGTCACCCTCTGACCGGCGCCGGCCTTAATCCAACCCCAGCCGCCGGCGAAAATCGGCCACCGTGGAGGCCAACCCCTGCTCCAGCGGCGTCACCGGCGCCCAGCCGCCCAGCACCCGCTGGGCCTTGCTGATGTCGGGCCGGCGCTGTTGGGGATCGTCCACCGGCAGCGGCTGGCGCACCATGCCGGCCGGGTTGGCGGTCAGCCGGTTGATGGTCTCGGCGAACTGCAAGATGGTCATCTCCGCGGGGTTGCCGATGTTCACCGGCTCCCGCTCCTCCGAGTGCAACAGACGCACCACCCCCTCCACCAGATCGCTGACATAGCAGAAGCTGCGGGTCTGGCTGCCCTCGCCATAGACGGTCAGCGGCTGGCTGTGCAGCGCCTGGTAGATGAAGTTGGGCACCACCCGGCCATCGTTGATGCGCATGCGCGGGCCATAGGTGTTGAAGATGCGCACGATGCGCGTCTCCAGGCCGTGCGTGCGCTGATAGGCCAGGGTCATGGCCTCGGCGAAACGCTTGGCCTCGTCATACACCCCGCGCGGGCCGATGGGGTTGACGTTGCCCCAGTAGTCCTCGGTCTGGGGGTGTACCAGCGGATCGCCGTAGACCTCCGAGGTGGAGGCCAGCAGGAAGCGGGCGGCCTTGGCCTTGGCCAGCCCCAGCGCTTTGTGCGTGCCTAGCGCGCCCACCTTCAGCGTCTGGATGGGATAGTTGAGATAGTCCACCGGGCTGGCCGGCGAGGCGAAATGCAGCACGGCATCCAGCGGCCCTTCCACGTAGATGTAGTTGGTCACATCGTGGAAGATGAAGCTGAAATGGCGGTTTCCCGCCAGGTGGGCGATGTTATCCGTGTTGCCGGTGATCAGATTGTCCATGGCGATGACCGTATGGCCATCGGCCAACAGCCGGTCGCACAGATGCGAGCCAATGAATCCGGCGCCGCCGGTGATAAGAATGCGCAAGGGTAATGCTCCTTTGGGTAGGGGACTTGTGGGAACGCCGTTCGGGCCGGTCTCCTGACCTCCCAGACTTCGGACGGCAAAGCCGGCCGGTTGAAGTTTATCAGGACTCGGCCGGTGCGGCACCGTCCGAAGTCTTGTCAGTTCCGGCTTCAGCCAGCCGGGCTATCAAGCCTAAACTCAACATAAACAACAGCATCAGATCGACCAGAAACAGCGAATTGTCGATCAGGCCGTGCGCCAGGGTGGCGACCAGCGCGGCCAGCAGCCCCAGCAGCAGCGCCCGGCGCTCGCCGCTGGCCCGCTTGAAGGCTGGCCAGCCCTGCCAGAAGGCGGCCGTGAACAGCCAGAGGCCCACCAGCAGCCCCAAAAAGCCCAGCCGCGTCCAGAAATCCAAGACCACATTGTGCGGGTGGCTCAGGTTCAGCTCCTGCCAGGCCGCGGGCAGGGCATAGCGGGTGCGATAGGCGTAGAGGAAATTGTCCAGCCCCACGCCCAGCCAGGGATGATCCTGCATCATGTTCCAGGCGCCGCGCCAAAGCTGGACGCGCAGGAAGCTGGTGCCCCCTTGCAGGTCGAACAGCCCGGCGAAGCGTTCGGTGGCAAAGAGCGGCAACAGCGCCAGCGCGCCCACGGCCAGCGCGCCCAGCGCAATCCAGCGCCAGCGTCCACCGATCGCAAAGCCCATGAAGAGCACGGCCGCGGGCAGCGCCAACAGCAGCGCGCCCTTGCTGAAGGTCAGCACGAGCCCCAGCAGAATCAGCAGGCTCAGCAGGCCGGCCGCCAGCCGCCGTCGGCGGTCGCGGCCAAACGCGGCCACCGCCAGCATGATCGGCAGGGCATGGCCCAGGTAGAGCGCCAGGTTGTTGGGGGAGCCAAAGGGGCCGCGCACCCGCCAAACCCCCTCCGCGCCGATCAGGCCAACGCCGCCCACGGCCTGGACCAGGCCCCAGCCGGCCACCACAGCCGCGCCCAGCCCGATGCCCCAGACCACCGGCCACGGGTCGAAGCGCCCGGCTGCGTCGGCCGGCGCCAGCCGCACCAGCCCATAGCCCAGCGCGCCGGTCACGATCACGGTGCGCAGCTCGCGCAGCGCCACGCCCAGGTTGTCGGCCGCGGCCAGTGAGGCCAGCGCAACCGCCAGCAGCGCCAACACCGGCCAGTCCAGCGCGTTCAGGCCCATGGGCGGCCAGGCTGCCGGGGGGGTGGTCGATCGGCGACTGCGCCAGCCCGCGGCCGCGTCCATGAGCAGCCGCGCGGCCAGCGCCGTGGCCAACAGCCACGCGGTCAGCTCCACCGGGCTGAACGCTCGCCCCAGCAGCGGCAGCGGGGTCAAAAAGAGCGGCGCGACGGCCGCCAACAGCGCCAGTCCGGTGGCCGGGAAGAGGAGGAAGAGCAGCCAGAGCAGCCCCAGGCCGGCCAGTTGCAGGGGGGCTGGCCCCAGCGCCACGGCGACGCAGAGCAGGGCCAGCAGGCCATAGCGCAGCGCGGTGGGGACGCGCTGCGCCGGCGCAAAGCGCGAAGGGCCCGGCCCCGCGGCCGCGGGCCGGGCCGCGGCCCGGCGGCGCTCCAGCCCCCACAGCCCCGCGCCCGTCAGCGCGACGCCGCCCAGCCCCAGCGCCCACACCAGCCAGCCGGGCCAGCCTCCGGTGGTCTGGCTGGCCACCTGCACGGCCAGCAGCGGCCACTGCTCCCAACCGCCGCTGGCGCTGATCTCGGCCAAATGCGGGCCGGCCGCCAGATCGCGCGCCACGACCACGGTGGCCTCTTGCCCCAGCGGATCGTGCAGCAGCAGATTGGCCCGCTGGGCGGCGTCGCGGGGCAGGGCGTTGGCCGGCGCGCCGTCGATGGCCACATCCAGAAAGCCCCAGTAGGGCCCGCGCTGCACCGTCAACGCCAGGGCGGCGCCCTCGAAGGGGAGGAGCAACCGGTTGTTGCCCAGCGCCGCGCCGTGGGGCGGGTCCGCGGCCAGCCGGGTCCGCCGCCAGCCCCCCTCGTTCCCGATGGCCGGCCAGTCCACAGGCCAGGCGCCCGGCCCCAGCGGATGCGTGGCCTGCGCCCAGCCGCTCAGCGCGGCCAGCGTCGGGGTCGGCTGGCCGTCGGGCGCGACCAGGGCAAAGCCCCAGCGCAGGTCGCTGGCCGGCTGGGCCGGCTGCCAGGCGGCCCAGGCCAGCCCACCCTCCCAGTCCCAGTGACGCCGCGCCCATTCCAGCGCCTCCACGGCCCAGGTGGCCTGCGTGGCCGGATCGACGCCGGGCCAGGATGCAGCCCTGGCGTCGTCGCTGCGCCAGCCAAACGCGGTCAGCCAGAGCGGCGTGGCCGCGTCCTCTCGCCGCAGCATCACCGCGCGCAGCAGCTCGGCGCGGCGAAAGTTCAGCCTCCCGGCCGCGGGCGGGTCGTCGGGCGGACGGTCGAAGCCATAGGGCTGGGCCGCGGCCGCGTCGAACCAGGGCGCGGCGCCGGCCGCATAGAGCGCATCCAGGTAGGCCACATCGCTCTGGTTCAGCCCGCCCCCCTCCACCGTGGGCGCCAGGGCCGCCAGCAGCACCACGGCGTCGGGGTCGGCGCTGCGCACCTGCACCGCGCCTTCCCGCAGCAGGGCGGCATAGTCGGCGGCATCGACATAACGATTGCCCCAGTGCGGCGCGATGTTGGGCTCGTCCCAGATCTGGTAGAAGCGCAGGCTGGAGCCGTAGCGCTGGGCGACCGCGGCGGCAAAGCGGCCAAAATCGGCGCGGCTGGCCGGCGGGGCCAGCGGGTTGGCCGCGTCCACCTCCGCCCGCGCCCAGGCGGGGGCGCCGTCGAGCACCGCAACCACCTGGAGTCCGCGCGCGTCCAGCGCGGCCACCAGCTCGTCCCAGCTTTCCCAGGCGAACACACCCCGCTCCGGCTCGATCTGATCCCAGGGGAAACGTTGGCGCACCCAGCCAAAGCCGGCCGCGGCGATGGCGTCCAGCGCGGCGCTGCGCTCCTGGCTGCTGGCCTGTTCCAGCGCGATGTTGAGCCCCAGACTGCGCGTCAACTGGGCCGCGGCCGGCGGCGTCGGGGCGAGGCGGAGCGCGGCCGACTGCTGCGCCAGCGCCAACCCGGTCGCGCCGGCCAGCAAGGCCAGCCCTGCCAGAAGAATAGCCAACCACTTGCTCATGGGGGGAGAATCCTACCACAGGCCGCGGCGTTTTGACGAATCGGGCGACTTGGGCTAGAATAGCCGAACTGGCCCGCGCCCTGGTGTTCAGATGGCAGCGGGCCAGCCGCGCTGGACATCGGCGCGCATCAAACAAAATCAGAGGACGCGTCTCTTCTGGGCGCCGCTTGGGCCGGTCTCCGACCGGGCCAGGTGCGTGACTGCCAGACGCGTTCGGAAGCCCTTGCTGCACGGCGGCCGGGCGCGAAGACTAAAACGAGAGGTTACTCAGATGACGGATTTTTCGCTGCAGGTTGAGAAGCGAAGCAGCGCCGGCAGCAAGGGCCGACACCTGCGCGCTGCGGGCCTGGTTCCGGCTGTTGTCTATGGCGGCAATGACGGGACACAGACGATTCAGTTGGGCGTGCGCGAGCTGGATCGCACGCTGGAGAAGGGCGGCGCAACCAGCCTGCTCTACCTGGTGGGGCCTGATTTCCCCAAGACCCGCGTGCTGATCCGCGAGCTGCAGCGTCACCCTGTGCGCCGCAACGTGCTGCACGTGGACTTTGTGCGCGTCGCAGCCGGCCAGAAGATCGTGATGGCGGTGCCGCTGCACGTAGTGGGCCAGGCGCCGGCCACCGAGTTTGGCGCGGTGCTGTTGCAGAACGTGGACAGCCTGGAGATCTCCTGTCTTCCCGACGACCTGCCGCACGTGATCGAGATCGACGTTTCCGGCCTGGTCGAGGTCAATGATCGCATCTACGCCCGCGACCTGAAGCTGCCGGCCGGTGTGACGTTGGCCCATGACTACGCCGACGAGCCGTTGGTGGCCATGAACCTGTCGCGCGCGGCTGCGCACGCCGACGATGAAGAGACCGGGGCCCCGGCCGAGGTGGAGATCATCAGCGAGCGGCGCAAGGAAGCCGAATAACAGCCAGTTTCCCTGGCCTCCGGCAGACATCCAACAGGTCACGCCCAGCGCGTGGCCTGTTTCTTTTTGCTCAGGTACCTGTTCAGCCGTAGGCGCCGGGCACTTCGCGCAGCATCTACGCTTGCAATGCGACAGATGAAGCCAATTCACGCTACGAAGTCAAGCGCGAGTGCCCGGCACCTGAACAGTTGCTTACTCAGCCCAAACAGATCCCCAGCTCTTTGGCGGTCAGCACCAGATCGCAGTTGAGGGGCACGGTGCGGGGAACGCGCGCCACGCGCGCCAGCGGCAGATCGGCCAGCGTCGAGCCGCGCAGCGCCACCATGCGGCCCAGCCGACCGCGGGCGATCAGCCGCACAGCCGCCGTGCCCATGCGGGTGGCCAGCACGCGGTCGGTGCTGCTGGGGGCGCCGCCGCGCTGCACGTGGCCCAGCACCGTCACGCGGATGTCCCATTCCAGCCCAGGCGCGCTGACCAGATCCTCTTCCTGTCGTTCTTGCAGCAATTGCGCCAGGTGTTCGCCGATGCCGCCCAGGCGCAGCTTGTCCTGGCTGCCGGCGCGATGGCGGAAGACCGGGCTGCCGCCGCGCTCATAGGCGCCCTCGGCCACCACCACGATGGCCGAACGCTGCACCGCGGCGAAGCTGTGGGTCAGGCGGTCGTAGACCAGCTCCAGATTGAAGGGCTGTTCGGGGATCAACACCACATCTGCGCCGCCGGCCACCCCGCTGTGCAGCGCGATCCAGCCAGCCTGCCGGCCCATCACCTCGACGATCATGGCCCGGTGATGGCTTTCGGCCGTGGTGCGCAGCCGGTCGATGGCCTCGGTGGCCACGCCCACGGCCGTGTCAAAGCCGAAGGTGTAGTCGGTCCCCTCCACGTCGTTGTCGATGGTCTTGGGCACCCCCACCAGCGGCGCGCCCATTTCGTGCAGCTCACGCGCGATGCGCATCGTCCCGTCGCCGCCGATCACCACCACCGCATCCAGGCCCAGCTCTTCGATCCGCTCCAGCACGCGCGGGGTCACGTCCAGCGAGATGCGGCTGCCCTGTTGGCGCTTGGTGTAGAGGAAGGGATTGGCCCGGCTGGCCGCGCCCAGGATGGTGCCGCCGCGGGCCAGGATGCCGTAGACCGTTTCGGCGGTCAGCGGCATGATGGCGTCGTCGCCGCTGATCAGCCCCTCGAAGCCATCGCGAATGCCGAGCACCTGCCAGCCGTGCCGCTGCACGGCCGACTTAACGACCGCACGAATGACCGCGTTGAGCCCGGGACAGTCGCCGCCGGCCGTCAGCACGCCGATGCGCTGGATCTTGCTGGCTGTTTTGCCAGGGAGAAGGGATGGCATGGGACACCTCAATTTGGCTGGACAAGTTCAGGACTCCTGAGCGTCAGGGAAATCGGGTGGTGAGCCACTGCATGGGATCGACGGCAAAGCCGTTCACCCGCAGCTCCCAGTGCAGGTGATTGCCGGTGCTGAGGCCGGTGGTGCCCACGTGGCCCAGCAGGTCGCCCGGCTGCACCTGCTGGCCGGCGCTGACCGCGATGTCGGTCAGGTGCCAGTAGCCGCTGAAGACGCCGCCGCCGTGGTCGATGAGCACCGCGTTGCCGCGCACCTGGAGCGGCTCGGCCAGCGCCACGCTGCCCGGCGCCGGCGCGTAGATCGGCGTGCCCTGGGGCGCGGGGAAGTCCTGGCCGGCGTGAAAGCTGTTGACCGGGCCGCTGTTGTAGGAGCGTCGCTGGCCAAAGGGCGCGCTGGTCACGAATGCTTCGGCCAGCGGGCGTTGGAAGAAGCGCCGCCAGCGCACCGGCGTGGGCGGCGCGTTCCAGAGCGCCATCATGCGCTCCAGCTCCGCCTGCACGATCTCCGGCGCCAACAGCTCGCCCTTGTCGTCGGGCAGCACGATGTCGAAGGTGGGATAGCCCGCGTCGACCACCTGGATCGGCCAGCGCAGGGTCTGGCTGATGGCCTCGCCCGCGGCCTGCCAGGCCAGATCCAGCCAGACGTAGCCCGGTTCGGTGAAGGCATGGACGGCTACCAGGCCGGTCAGCGCAGCGGCGCCGGTCGGGCGGAGGGGGATCTGCTGCGGCGGCAGCGCCAGGGTCACGCTGGCCGGCTGGCTGGCGTCCAGCTCGATGCGCACGGCCACCGTCTGCCCCTGGCGCACGACGGCCGGGCTGGCGCTGATGGCCAGGATGGGGCCGGGGGGCAGAGCGGGCGATGGCTGGCCGGGCCGCACCGGCAGCAGCAGATCCTGGCCAGGCGCCAGCCGCTGGCCGGGCGCCAACTGGTTGATGGCCTGCAAGTCAGCCGGTGACACCCCGTAGCGTTGGGCCAGGCTGGCCAGAGTGTCGCGCGGCCGGGTTTCGATGGGCAACAGCGGCTGGGCCGCGGCCGGCGCGATCAGCGTCTGGCCCACTGCCAGGGCGTCATCTGCCGCCAGCCCATTGGCGGCGACGATGGCCTCGACGGTGCTGCCGTATTGCTGGGCGATCGCGGCCAGCGTGTCGCCCGGCTGGATCACGTGGCGCGCGGGTGGGAGCGGCGCGGCCTGCGCGGTGGCAGCTGTCAACAGCATGAACACACCGGCCACGGCCAGTAGCATCAGGCCGCGGCCCAGCCACTGCCGGCGTGGCGTGTTGGGTCGTCCGGCAGACGGCAGGCGTTGGCGGGGAGTGGGTCGGACGGCGGCCATAGGCGCTCGATCTGGGAAAGGGCTGGCTCGGTCGGCCCCTACCGGGGTGCTGCGCAAAGACCGGCCAGAGCGGTGGGTGAGGCTGGCAGGCCTACTGGTAGATCTCCGGCTTGAGCACGCCGATGAAGGGCAGTTGGCGATAGTGCTCGCCGTAGTCCAGGCCATAGCCCACCACGAAGGCGTCTGGCACCTCGAAGCCCACATAGTCGATGGGCACGTCGATCTCACGGCGGTCGCGCTTGTCCAGCAGGGTGCAGACGTGCAGCGTGGCCGGGTGGCGCTGGCGCAACATGCGCAATAAATAGTCCAGCGTGCGGCCAGAGTCGACGATGTCCTCGACGATGATCACGTTGCGGTGTTCGATGGACTCGTCCAGGTCTTTCAGGATGCGCACGACGCCGCTGCTCTGGGTGCCTGCGCCATAGCTGGAGACGGCCAGGAAGTCCACGGCCAGCGGCAGATCGACGTGGCGCATCAGGTCGGCCAGGAAGAGCAATGCGCCTTTGAGCACCGCGATGATCAGAACCTGCTCGCCGGCAAAGTCCTTGTTGATGGCCGCGCCGAGTTCGGCGACCCGCTGCTTGATCTGTGCTTCATTGATCAGCACTTCGGCGATGTCGTTGGTGAGACTGGGGGTGGTGGGCGTGGTGGTGGGCAAGGAGGCCTCCGGAGTGGGCAATGGCAGCGACCTTACTCGACTGTGACCCCTCGCCAGTCGCTGCTGGTGGCGGAGTCGACCAGAGGGACGCGTTCCAGGGCTGCGGCCGGGCCGATGGGCTGCACCCATTGGCCGCTGACCCAGGCCCGCTGGCGATCGATGCAGCACACCTGCCACCAACTGCCATCGGCCAGCCGGCTCAGCACGCGCCAAACTTCATTGGCGGTGGTCTGGCCGAGCAAGGAGGCGGCGGTGTCCGGCGCGCTGCGCAGGTTGAG
>JACSRL010000741.1 GCA_014879765.1 Anaerolinea sp.
GCCACCAGATTGCCCAGCGCGCAGGCCGGCGTGATCACCAGCAGCAGCGCTGCCACGGCCAGCAGCAAGGTCTTGTTGCGATGCATGAGAAAATCACCTCGTGTGGGGTCTCGGTTGCCGGAGGGGCTGAGGGGGACTCGGAGGGCCAGAGAGGAACTCGGAGGAACTCAGAGGAACTCGGAGAAGCTGGCGCCGTAGGGACGGGTGGCCTCAACGTGTCCGGCAAAGACAGGCTGGCGCCGCGGAATGCCGCGCAGCCAGCCTGTTACACGTGCGGGAGTATAGCATAGTTCACCACGAGTCGGAAAAACCACACCTGGCAGATACAACCTGCAACTGCACGAGAAAGTCGTCCAGCGCCGAATCTTCCGTGGCGTAAACTTTGTTCAAGCGCGCGGTGATATCCTGCTCGTGCGCCTCGATGAAAGCGGCCAGAGCCTGCGCAACAAGCTCGCTGCGCGAGATGCCCAGTCGTCTCGCCAGCTTCATGGTGGCCTCGTAGGTCGAGTCGGGAAGCGAGATAGTCATCCTCATGCGTCACCTGCAACTTGCCACCTGCAACCTCCTACCTGCCCCTCCGCTTCTGCGCCCGCTGCGTCTTGCTGCCGCGATAGCTGGGGGCCAGGATCGAGACCACGGTGCAGCGGCTGGTGTCCAACATGCGGCTGGCCAGGCGCGGGTCCTGCTCCTCCACCGGCGTGCTGCTGGTGATCACCGTGGGCAGGCGCGCGGCGTAGCGATAGTTGAGCAGTTGAAAGAGCTTCTCCCGCGCCCAGGGGGTGGCGCTTTCGGTGCCCAGATCGTCCAGCACCAGCAGCGGCGCACGGCGCACCTCCTCGAAGCGGATGTCCAGCGGCGCGGCGCTGTTGGGGCTGAAGGCCGCGCGCAGGTAGTCCAGCAGGTCGGGCACCACCACGAACATGGTGCGCTCGTGCTGCTCCTGCAGGCGGCGATTGGCAATGGCCGCGGCCAGGTGGGTCTTGCCGCTGCCGTAGGGGCCGGTAAGCACCAGCCAGCCCTGCGGGTTGGCAGTGAAGGCCTCGGCGTGGGCACGCGCTTCGGCCAGGCTCTTGGCCGCGTCGACGGGCAATTCCTCGCGGCGCAGGTCGAAGCTCTCGAAGGTCTGATCCTTGTGCAGCGCCAGCGTGCTCAGCTCCTGGCCCGACGAATCGCCGCTGGAGCGAAAATCAGGCGCGGTGATCGGCGCCACAGTGGACAGGTCCGGGTCCGCCAGCCGCGAGCGCAGCCGGGCCTCGATCTCGTTCAGCCGCAGGTTGGTGGTGATCACCGTGGGCAGGCGCGCGGTGTAGCGATGGTTGAGCAGTTGAAAGAGCTTCTCCTTGGCCCAGGGGGTGGCGCTCTGCGCCCCGAAATCGTCCAGGATCAGCAGCGGCGTCTGGCGCACCGTCTCGAAGCGCTCGTCGAAGCTGGTCTCCGAGCTGGGGCCAAAGGCGGCGCGCAGGTGATCCAGCAGATCGGGCGTCACCACGAAGAGGGCCGATTGGCCGCGGCGCAGCACCTCGTGGGCGATGGCCACGGCCAGATGGGTTTTGCCACAGCCATAGGTTCCCGTCAACAGCAGCCACCCCTCAGGCCGGGCCGCGAACATGCGCGCCTTGTCGAAGGCGCGGCGCAGGTTCTGGCGCTGCTCCTCGTTGAGGCCCACCCCGTCGGCCCGGAAGGTCTCGAAGGTCATGTGGCGCAACTGATCCAGGTTGCTGACCTTGGTCAGCTCCACCTGGCGGCGCAGCGCGATCTCGGCCTGGCGGCAGCGGCAGGGCTGGGCGCGGCCAAAGTCGGGGTGGCCGATGGGCAGGTCCAGCACCACGAAGCCCTGCCCGTGGCAGATGGGGCAGAGATCGCCGGCCAGGTCGGCCGGCTCAGTGGACGATGATGTCCTCGTAGCCTTCGGGGACGTAGCGTCGTTTGAGCGCCTCGTAGCTGTCATCTTCTGCATCGTGTCGCTGATCGATTCCATGATCCTTGCCCTCCGCGGCCCAACGCTCCAGGATGGTGCGGATATATTTCCAGTTGCGGACGTTCAGCTCGACCGCGATGCGGAACGCCTCTTCCAGCCAGCTTTGCGGATAGATGCGCTCGGCCTCGCGCAGCTCCTCGGCCAGCATGGGCTGGATCAGGCCGATGTTCTGTTCGTAGAGCAAGTAGATGTGCGGCCGCTGGGCCTGCAGGCTGATCTCGTCGGGCAGCGGCTCGGCCAGGCTGTGCAGGTTGCCCTGCTGGATGCGCTCGACCGCGCCGCGGCCATGCTCGCTGTTGAGAAAATACCAGATTTCTTCCTGGCCGCTCTGCCGCACCTTGACCCGCAGCAACACGCCGCGGCCCTCGGCCAGCTCCAGGCCGCGGCGCAAGGCCGCCATAGCCAGCTCCGGCTGCGGGGCCAGGCCAGCCATGAACCGGTCGTCGGCCGCGATCTCCACCAGCCGGGTGTAGCGCAGATCGCCCTGCTTGTGGCTCAACAGCCAGATGCAGTGCAAGGTGACCTTCAGCTCGGCCAGATCGTCGATGGCCGGCAGCAGCTCGGTGAAAAAGGTGTTGGGCACCTTGATCAGAGTCTGCTTGCCGGCCGGGAAGCCAGGAAAAGCCTGCATCACTCCAGCTCCTCGCGTCGCATCTCCAGGTCGCGGAACTGGGTCAGCTCCTTGCGGAAGAAGAGGGAGACGGAGCCGGTAGGGCCGTTGCGGTGCTTGGCCACGATCACGTCGGCGATATTTTGCTTTTCCGTCTCCTCGTTGTACATCTCCTCGCGGTAGATAAATAAGACGACGTCCGC
>JACSRL010000221.1 GCA_014879765.1 Anaerolinea sp.
CCGTTACGAAGACGAAAACCATGCCGCACGAGAAAAACCCGGTTTCTGAACGACGGGCTGAGCAGTTACCTCATTTCAAACACACCCAAATGAAACCAGCATGAGTCGTTCGAGTTTGCATCTTCTTCTGACGCGGCCGCCCAAGGCGCTGGCTGTGGCGCTGGCGCTGGGGCTGGGCGCGCTGCTGGGGCTGGCCGTGGTGAGCCCGCGGCTGGACGGCCTGGGCGCGCCGGCCGAGCGGCTGACCGAGTGGCTGCTGCCGTTGGCTGGGCTCAGCCTGTTGATGCTGGTCAGCGTGCGCAGCCCGCTGGCCGGGCTGCTGCTCACCCTGCTGCTGGCGCCCTACAGCCGCTTCATTCCCCTCGACCTGGACCTGGGCGCGGGCATCCCGGCGCTGAGCCTGACCCGGCTGATGGCCGCCTTCCTGCTGGTGTTGCTGCTCTACCAGGCAGTGCGCGGCCAACGCCGGCTGCGGCCGCTGGCCTGGGCCGATCTGGCCTTTGCCCTCTTTTTGGCCGCGCTGGCGCTGTCGGTGTCCACCTCGCGCTACGGGCTATCCTTTGCCTACCAGAGCCTGCTGGACGCCTATATCCTGCCCTTTGTCTACCTTTTCCTCGCCCGCCAGATCGTGCGCGACCTGCGGGATCTGCGCTGGTTCTCGGCGACCCTGGTGGTGGCCGGCGTCGGCTTCGCCTTTCTGGTGATCCGCGAGCAGTTGACCGGCGAGGTGCTCTTCTACGGCCGCGAGGCCGCGCGCTACAGTCGCAGCTTTCAGAAGATCATCAGCCTGATGGGCAACGCCGCGCCCATGGGGATCAGCACGGCCATGACGCTGCCGCTGGGGCTGGCGCTGCTGGCGTGGGTCTTTGGCGCCGCCATGCCTGCCGGCCAGGGCCGGCTGCTGGCGCGGTTGACGCTGCCGCTGGCGCTGGTTTTCATCGCGCTGGGGGTCTACATGACCTACAACCGGGCCAGTTGGCTGAGCGTGCTCATCACCCTGTTGGTGTTTGGCGCGCTGCGGCCACGCCTGCGCCGCCTGCTGCTGCCGGCGCTGCTGGTGCTGGCCATTCTGGCGCTGATCTTCTGGCAGAGCGTGATCAGCAGCCCGGCCGTCAACGAGCGCCTGCTGGAGGACACCTCGATCGGCTATCGCAGCGAGGTCTTCCAACTGGCGTGGGACATGGTGCGCAGCGACCCGATCTTCGGCCTGGGCTATTTCAACTTCGGCCCCATCGCCAAGGAACGCTACGGCTGGGATCCGGCGCCGATCTTTGGCCAATATCCACCGGCGCACAACTCGCTGATGTTCATCCTGGTGTCGGGGGGGCTGCTGGCGCTGCTGCCCTACCTGGCTTGGTTCGCGTTGGTGGCCTGGCAGGGGGCCAAACGCTACCTGGCCCGCGCGGCCGGCGAGGAGACGCGCGACGTGCTGGCCGCGGGCGCGGCGTTGTTGCTGCTCTATTTCGCGGCCTCGGCCACCTTTGACGCGGTGGAGGCCACCAAGATGAACCTGATCTTCTGGACGGCCATCGGCGCGATCTGGGGCGGAACCTACCCCCGCGCGCGGATTGAGTAGGCCGCAATGGTGGGAGGGGTTTCCGGGTATGTGATGAGTGAAACGTGAAACGTGACTCAGAGCCAACGCCCGTATCGAAATCCCGCGCCCGCCCGCGGCGCAGAGAGCGCTTGCCAAGGCTGGCATTTCGATTGTATAATTGCCCCGTCGAAGCTTCCCGGCCCGCGGTCTGCCACCGCTGTTTCATCGCCGCACGAGACGTGCCATGCCAAACACCATTGCCATCTGCAATCAAAAGGGAGGCGTCGGCAAGACCACCACCACCGTCAACCTGGGCGCGGCCTTGGCCGAGCAGGGCTGGCGCGTGCTGATGGTCGATCTGGATCCCCAGGCCGCGCTGACCGCCTACTGGGGCCTGGAAGGGAATACCCCAGGCCCGACGGTCTATCGCCTGCTGCTGGACGACAGCGCCACGCCGGCCGAGGCGCTGTGCGCGGTGCGGCCGCTGATCGACATCATCCCGTCGGACATCGACCTGGCCGCGGCCGAGATCGAGCTGTGGAGTGCGCTGGGCCGCGAGCGCATCCTGCAAGAGGCGCTGGCGCCGCTGCAAGGGGGCTACGATTTTGTGATGGTCGACTGTCCCCCCAACCTGGGGCTGCTGACCATCAACGCGTTGGTGGCCTGCGACCAGGTGCTGATTCCGGTGCAGTGCGAATACCTGGCGCTGCGTGGGCTGAGCATGTTGCTGGACACGCTGCACAAGATCAAGCGCCGCCTCAACCCGCAGTCGGAGATCCTGGGCATCCTGCCCACCATGGTCAACAGCCGCACCCGCCACGCGCAGGAGGTGATCGAGGAGCTGCACAGCGTCTTCGGCCAGCGGGTATTCCAGACAACCATCAAATCCAGCATTCGCTTTGCCGAATCGACGCTGGCAAAGCAACCGATCCTTGAATATGCCCCTTCTCACGCAGGGGCGCAGGCCTATCGAGCCTTGGCACAGGAGATTCTCCATGACCACCGACCAGCCAGATAGCTCTCTCAACAAAACCCCGGGGCGCGGGGTGGATCTTTTCTTCGGCGAAAGCGCCGACGCTGCGGCCGACGCCGGCGGCGCGGTGCAGGATGCGGCCGGCCAGGCCGCCGAGTCCGTTCAGGCCGCCGGCGCCGCGGTCGCGGCTGAGGTCAGCGCCGGAACGGCGGCAGCCGCTGAGACCGCGGGCGCGGCCATCGATGCCGCTCCGGCCGCCATTGCCCCGCCGCCTGAACGG
>JACSRL010000304.1 GCA_014879765.1 Anaerolinea sp.
GCAGTCGAAGGTGCTGCTTTCGGCGTTGCGCCTGCCGCAGCGCGGGCACTTGACCAGGCTCGATCCCGGCGCGGCGCCATGTCCGCCCGGCAGAATGTTGACGGTGGCGTGCGCTTCCGGGCTGCGGATGCGCAGCGCGTCGCCGGTGGTGGGCGGTGTCGCGCTCAGCGGCTGGCTGCATTCATCGCAATAGTATCCTGATTTGAGGCCGTGGCCGTTGGGACAGTAGGACATGATTCGCTGGCAGCGCTTTCTGATTCGGTATAGGCGCTAAAATGTGCTGATTTACAACCAAGTCCGGCAATATCGTAGGGGCTTGGCAGGCCAAGCCCTTCCGGCGATATATCGCCGCTGGGCATGAAATTTCATGCCCGTACGCTAATTCGCTGCGGGCATCACTCGAAGAATCGATGCCCGCAGTTGGCGCAGAACTTCTCCCCAACCGGCGTCTTGACTCGGCACTTGGGGCAGACCTGCACCTCGGCCACTGCCGCGCCGCCGGCCACGCCCACGCTGGCAGCGCCACCGCCGCCAATGACCGTCGGGCCGCCGCTCACCGGCGCGCCGCCGGGTGGCAGGATCACCGTGGGGCCGGCGGCGGGCGCGGCCTGGTTCTGGGCGTAGGTCTTGGCCACATCGCCCACGACGCGCAGGGCCTCGCTGTTGCTGCGCTCCTGGCGCTCGGCGGCTTCTTTGGCCATGCGTTCGGCGCGCTCCGCGGCGGCGTGGGCCGCCTGCGTCTCGCGCGCGGCGGACTCGGCGATCACCTTCATCTGCGCGGCCTGCTGCGCTTCGATCTGCTGGCGCATGGCCGCTTCGTGCTTGCTGCGTTCGTCCGCCAGCGCCTGCCATTTGGCGGCCTCGGCGGCCTGCAGTTTGCCGTCCTCGGCGGCCTGCATCTTGGCCAGCAGCGCCTTTGCCACGTCGGGGCTGCGTTCGGCGGCCAGGATCAGGATCTGTTCTTCGCTCATGCCCTTGAACTGTTCGGTGCGTTTCAACTCGCCCAGGATCTGCGCCTGCTGCGGCCCGCTCAGGGAGATGAGCGCCTCCACCGACATCTCGCTGCGCAGCTTGAGCGTGCTCAGCTCGTGCTGCTGCGCCTGCGCTTGCTTCGCCAGTTCCATCTCGTGGCGCGCCTTTTCGGCGGCGATGGCGGCTTCCTGGCGGCGCAGTTCGTCCTCACGGGCGATGCGCCGCTTCTCCTCCTCGTCCTCACGCGCCATCTTCTGCTTGGCGGCCTGGTTCTCCTTCAACATGGCCAGCGCCTTCGCCGCCAGCACCAGGTCGGCGTCGTCCTCTTCCTTCTCCCGCTGGCGCTGCAGGCGGGCGATCTCGTCGGCGGTCTTCGCTCCCTGGAGCGCGATCCTGCTGGCTGCATCGGCCGTCTGCTGCTCGATGTTCAGGTCGGTGGCGACATTGGCAGTGCGTTCGTTGCGCTGGCGCGCCTGCTCTGCACTGTCGATGGTAGTTCTGTGGTCATACTCGGCACGCTCCTGGGCGCGGCGTGCTTCTTCGGCCTTGGCCAGTTCAATGCGGGCGTGATCGGCGTCCTTACTCGCCTGCTGGCGCGCCGCATCGGTTGTGGCTTCCTGGCGCGCACGCTCCGCGGCATCAACGCGCATTTGTGCTTCCACCTCAGCCTGGCGCACCTCCAGCTTGCCCAGGGTCGTGGCTCGCTGCAGCGCCAGTTCGTACTGCAGCCGGCTCTGGTCGTGCTTGTGCTGCTCGCTCAGCGCGGCGGCCTTGCGTTCGTACTCGGCGTGGAGGTCGGCCAGGGCCACCAGGTGGGCGCGCTCTTTCTGGCGATCTTCGTCGCCCCAGCGCAGCCGGTCGCGGAATTCCTTGAGGTCGTCCTCGCGCAGCAGCTTGTTCTTGTCGGCCTCGGCCAGGAAATCGTCCCACTCGGCCTGGGTCGTGGCCTCGTTGAGCTTGTTCTGCTGCACCGCGCGGCGCATGCGCTCCCACGCCTGGGCGCGCAGTTCGTACTGCGCGGCGGCCGTATCCTCCTGAGCCACTTTGTGCAGTTCTTCCTGGTTGGCCAGGTCGGCCAGCCGCTGGCGGTGGCTGAAGTCCTGGCTGGCGGCCTGGAGGTCCAGGTCGCGCTGACGCTGTGCGCCGCGCAGTTCGGCTTCCCTGCGTTTGAAAGTCTGGTCGGCCAGACGCGCCTCCAGGTCGAACTCGGCCGGGCCGAGGAAGAGTTCCTCCTCCTTCCCGCGCAGGGCGTCGATGCGCGGATGGCGCAGGTCGAACATCTGCACGCGGCGGAAGGCGAGGCCGCTCTGGTCGAAGAGGTCGCGCAGCCGTTCCTGCACATCCACGGCAAAGTCGTCGCGGCGGTTGTTGCGCTCGGCGTCGAGCTGCTCCAGGCTGTAATCGCCCACGTAGGCCTGGGCCGCGTCGCGCAGTTCGGGGAAGATCAACTGGCGCAGGTCGTGGACGGTCAGCGTCGGCTGCGCCTTGAGCACGCTGGCGATGAAGCGCTGGGCGTTGGCGACTTGGACGACCAGGCGGCAGGTGGCGTTGAGGCGCAGCGGGTCCACCGTCCACAGGTCGGTGAGGGCGAACTCGAGCGGCAGTTCGCCGCTGTCGATGAGGATGGCGGTCAGCTCGGGGCGCTGGCCAAAGCCGAAGTAGCGGCTCGCCATGCTCTGGATCGTGTAGACGCCGGGGCCTTGCTCGCCCGTCACCTTGCCATCGCGCAGGATCACCGCGAGGGTGTCCTCCTCGACGATCAGGTTGCCGCTGCTCATCTTCGGCATGTCGCGGCTTTCGATGCGCGCGGCGATCTCGCCCGGGCGGCGGCGCCAGCGCATTTCCTCCACCTGGGCGCGCGGGGCTTTCGGGTCGTCGGCAAAGGTGGGGCCGATCCCGGCCAGGGACTTGCCGCACTGGCTGCAGAAACGCGCGCCGGAGCGGTTCTCATGTTTGCAGGCGGGACAAAGGATAAATTCACGCATCGGGACGATCCTCCTTGGGCGGTGCGTCTTCGTTTCTGCACTGGCTGTCATGCGCTGCGGCTGGCGGCCTGGGTCTTGCACGGTTCAGGTGGCGGTCGCCTGCCATCGGGTCAATTCGTCTGCCATATTATGTACTGCCGCTTCCAATTTGTCCATCTGGCGCGGCGCCTCAACGCGGTTGTTCTGCTGGGCGGCGGTGTGGAGGGCCTGGGCCGCGGCGGCGCAGGCTGCCACATGCTCCGCCAGCCGCTCCATGTGTTCATCCACCGCACTCCATTCTTCGTCGCTGCGCTGCTGCAGGGCCTGCTCCAGGCTCTCCACGCGCCCTTGCAGTGCTTCCACCGTGTCGAGCAGCCGGTTGATGCGCTGCACCAATTGGCGGTCGCGCAGGGTGCGGTAGGCGGGGCCGGCACTGTCCGCCAGCCGCTGGTGCACGACCGCCAGCTCGGCAGCCAGACTCGCCTGCAGTTTGACATGGTTCCGCGTGCGCTGGGCATTGGTGAGCCGTGCCGTGGCGATGCGGTGGCGGGCGCGCGCCATGACGCGGTTGGCCTGGTTGATGTTGTAGAGCCAGTCGATGCGGATGGCGAAGGCGGCGCCGAGCAGGCCCAGCAGCGAGCCGACCATGCGCAGCCAGTTGACGTGGTCGGGCATCCACAGCACAGCGGCGGTGACGCCCACGCTGAGCAGCGCGGCCAGCAGCATAAGAATGTGGCGCAGGTGAAGACGGCTGTCCTTGACCTCGTTGTCCTCCAGGTTGGCCTCGATCAACATGCGCTCCGCCGAGCTGTGCGCTTCCCAGCGGATGATCTGGTCGATCACCCAGGCGGTGAGCACGCCGAGGATGGCGATGCCCGCCACAGCGGCAATCACCTGGTTGCGGCCATCGACGGTGGCCACCAGGTCGGGCCGGAAGATCCAGATGGCGGCCAGGGCCAGGGCAGCCACCAGCGATGTGACCAGCACGAGCAGGCTGAGACGCTGAAAAACATGATGGCGCGCCCGGTGATCGGCGCCGTTTAAATGGACAGGCGCGGGCGTCGGACGTGCGGCCGGCGCGGCCAGGTTCTGCTGGAGGGTGGCCGCGGCAGGCTGGGTCGTGTTG
The DNA here is from genome assembly GCA_014879765.1 of Anaerolinea sp. Classification (GTDB taxonomy): domain Bacteria; phylum Chloroflexota; class Anaerolineae; order JAAEKA01; family JAAEKA01; genus JAAEKA01. Next base: position 4,063 of record JACSRL010000304.1, read on the forward strand.
GCGCTTGCGGCCTGGGCCATGTCGGCTGCGCCCTGTGCATCCAGGGTTACGCCGCGGGCGGCAGCGGCTTCTTGCAGCCGGTAGGCCAGCGCCTCTTCGTTGTCGATGCGGTTGATCTCGGTCTGCAAGCGTTCGTCGGCCAGCACACGCTGCAAGGCTTCCCGTTCGCGCTGGGCAGCAACCACATCGGCCTCGGTCATGAAACGCATCTGCTGCGGGTCAAAGGCCGCGGCAAATTCCAGTCCGTACTCGGCCAACTGTTTGTGCAGGAGCAGGCTCAACTCGCCGGCCACGGTGCGGCGCACGTTGGCGTCGGTGCGCAAGTCGCTCAGGCCGTAGCGCTGCACCAGCTCCTGCGCCAGGTCGGCCACGCGGGCGCTCACCTGCTCCGCAGGGATCGGCAGCCACTCGCCCGCCAGGTTGCGCAGCCATACTTCCCAGGTGCGAAAGACATCCGTCACCTGCACCTGGATGCGCCAGCCCAGGTTGATCGCTTTGCCGTCGGCGGTGGCCAGGCCGGTGATCCAGAGCGGCAGAAAGTGCGCGCCGGGCCGATAGAGATAGAGTTCCGGCGTGGATTGGAAGAAGCCGCGCACGCGGTGGTCGCCGGCTTCCAGCACATAGGCAGCCGCGCTGTCACGTACGACCAGTGCGGCCCGGTCTGAGGGCACGGTGAAGCGGCGGTGGGCCGGGAGGATACGCTGCGCCAGCACCGGCTGACCGTCGACAAAGGCAGGGGCGGCGCTGGTCCGGGTCGCGGCGAGAGAAAACTGGTTGGAATTCATCGTGTTCTGCGCCTTGTTGTTCAAGTTCATTCGTATTGAAATAGAACCGGATGGAAATAGTTTCCAATTGAGACAATGACATAATTTACTATAGCATGGAAATTTCAGTTTGTCGAGAGGCAATTTCAGCGCACACCGACCGAATGAATCCGGTCAGCGCCCGCCGAATGAATTCGGCGTCTGGAAGGAGAAGCTGCGCTGAAGCGCACTGGCTCCACCTTGCCAACCGGCTTTAGCCGGTTTTGGGTATCAGACGCCGAATTCATTCGGCGGGAATGATGCGACTGCACTCAGCGGCCGATCAGCGGCAGGTACACGCTGCGCGTCCCGGCCAGCACCACCACCGGCAGCGCGGGCTGCTGATCCCTATCGACGGCGGTGAAGACGACGCGATAGATGCCCGGCTGCGTGAAGCCGTCGTACTGGGCGACATAGACGCCGTCATTGTTGCTGTCCAGCAACGGCACTGGCGGGGCCGGCTGCACCAGTTCCTGGCCATTCTCCGGCGGCACGAAGTCGGGCGGATAGATCAGCGCGGCCACGGCTTCCACGTGACTATTGATACGCACTTGTACACGCGCCCGCAGCACGCCTTCGCCGCCATTCCCGTAACTTACTTCGGCCCACTCGATCAGCGGCGGCTGCCAGCCGGGGCCAGGGAACGTGCCGGCGTCGCCAAAGCCGCGCTGCGCGGCGATGCGGCCATCGTCGGTGGTGTAGCGGCCGTCGCCGTTGTCGTCCAGCCAGGCTTCCTGACCCGGATTAGCCTCCTTCGCCGCCCAGCGTGCGTCGAAAAAGGCGCTGGCAACGCTGCGGTCGCTGGCCAGCGCGCTATAGAAGGCATCGGAGAAGTAGGCGCCGCTGGGCGAAGCCCAGGCAGGCGCCTGGGCGCTGGTGGAAGTTACGATCACCCGTCCCGGGCCCGAGATCGACTGACCGCGCTGGATGAAGCTGCCGGCCTGGCACGCCTCGATGACCACGTTGATCAGCACGTCATCCACGGCCTGCTCCACCTCGCTGAGCCAGCCATTCAGTTCATCTGTCCTGAGCACTTCGGTGACGCCGTTGATGAAGAATTGATCGTTGTCCCCGTGATCCATCATGTAGAGGGTGAGCGCCCGGCCCGGCTCCAGCAGCGACGGCGCCCACTCGGTGATGGCATATTCCAGGTTCTCCACGGTGGCCAGCGCGTCCACGTCGGCTTCACCATCGCCATCCGGATCCAGTTCGGTTTCGGTGGCCAGATAGTAGATGCGCTCTTTGGGATACCCTTTCTGCAGGAAGAGGCGATAAACGCTGTCGGTGACGTGGTGGATATTCGCTTGCAGGAAATCGCCGCTGCTGAGATGGCCGGCCACGATGACGACCGCGCCCAGTTGCGCGGTGTCGGGCAGCCGGAGCACGGAGAAGCGATAGTCCCAATCTTCTCCTGGCGCCAGCGGGCCGTGATGCAGCAGGCGCAGAATCATATTACCTGTGCTGGCTGCCGTGAAGCGCTCATAGACGCCGTGGCCCAACGTCGGGTCGGTGATCGCCTGCGGCGCCTCCTCGCAAGACCGGTAGCGCTCCATCACGAGGTTGACGGCGGATGCTGGCGCGACTGCGGCATCGATCACATAAACAGCCCCCGCGATCACCGGGAAAATCACCCAGTCTTCGTCGCCGGCCGGTGCGATGGTACGGTGCTGCATCACCCCGTCGACGGTGATCGGCTGCGCCAGGTCGCAGCGGTCGTCGTCTTCGTAGGCGTCAGGCGTGGATGGTGGATTCACGACAGGTGTGGGCGTGTTCGTCGGCGTGTTTGTCGGCGTGTTTGTCGGCGTGTTTGTCGGCGTGTTTGTCGGCGTGTTCGTCGGCGTGTTTGTCGGCGTGTTCGTCGGCGTGTTTGTCGGCGTGACCGTTGGCGTGTTTGTTGGCGTGTTCGTGAACGTCGGCGTGGGCGCGGTTGGCGTGGCAATCGACACTTCCGCGGACGGTGCGCTCACCAGGTCGTTCTGCTGGTTGTCGTCGCTGTGAGCCGGCGTCAGACTGCGCACCACGAAGTAGTAGGTGCGCCCGGGCAGCAGCCCGCCCACCGCGCCGCTGCTGGCTGCTTTGCCGTCGATCAGGACGTTCTGGGTGTAGGGTCCACCCTGGGTCACACCGTACTCGATGCGGTAGCCGCCGCCATCGTCCTGGTAGCGGATAGGATTCCAGGTCACCTCAACGGCTGTGTTGTTGAGCAGCCGCACCTGTACAGCGGCGGGAGGCACGGTCTGTGTCCATGACCACCCCGGGTCGAGCGCGTCGAGCCACGCGTGCAAGCTGTCATCGGCAGTCTCCAGCATGTTGTAACAAAGGCGCAGCGAGTTCAGGGCGGTCAGATTCTGCAGGGTTGGTGGAACCTCGCCGGAGAGGGCGTTCTTGTCGAGCAGCAGCGTCGTCAGCGCCGGCAAATTGCCCAGGGCCGCCGGTATCGGCCCTGAGAGCCGGTTGGTGTGCAGATGCAGTTCTTTGAGCGCCGTCAGATTGCCCAGTTCTGCCGGAATCGTGCCCGTGATGGCATTCTCGGACAATCCCAACATCCACAGTTGCGAGAGATTGCCGAGGCTGGCCGGGAGTGGCCCGTCCAATTCATTGACCCAGAGCGTGAGCACTTCCAGGTTGGCCAGATTGCCCAGCGTGGATGGCAAGGCACCGGTGAGTTTATTGAAATCCACCTGCAGCCGGCGCAGTCTGGCAAGCTGCCCCAGCTCACCTGGCAGACTGCCCGTAAGACGGTTCTGGGACAGCACCAGTTCCTCCAATAAAATCAAGTCACCCAGCCAGGCGGGTACGCTGCCGCTGAACTGGTTCTCATACAAGAACAACTTCTGGAGGTTGGTCAGGCCAGCCATCTGCGCCGGCAACGGCCCGATGATCTGATTGTGACCGAGATCCAGTTCCCTGAGCTGGGTCAAGCTGCCCAACGCCGCCGGCAGCGCGCCGGTCAGCCCATTGTAGCCGGCGTAGAGATAGCGCAGGTTTTGCAGATCGCCCCATGCCGTGGGAATGGCGCCGCTCAACTGGTTGTGGTCGAGATGGAGCGAACGCAAATTGGCGAGTTGGCCCAGGGTCGCCGGCAGCGTGCCCGAAAGCTGGTTGTTGTTGAGCGTCAGAGTCATCACCTGCGTCAGGTTGCCCAGCGTTGCAGGGATGCTGCCGGTGAAAGCGTTGTGGTTCAGGTAAAGCTGCTGCAACTGGGTGAGATTGCCCAGGCTGGCAGGGAGCGCATCGCTCAGACCGGCTTCCCGCAGCGCCAGCGTGCGCAGCCTGGTGAGATTGCCCAGTTCCGCTGGCAAGGCGCCGGTGAAATTGTTGTCGCCGAGTGACAGCTCCTCCAGGTTGGTCAAGCTGCCCAGGCTGGCGGGCAGCGCGCCGGAGAGCAGGTTGTTGCCCAGCTCCAGCGAACGGAGGGCGCTCAACTGGCCGAGTTCGGCAGGAATCTGGCCGGTAAACTGATTGTTGGCCAGGTGCAGTTCTTCCAGCGCTGGCAGCGCACCGAGGCTGGCGGGCAGCCCGCCGCTCAACTGGTTGCTGCTGGCCTTGAGCACCCGCAGCGCTTGCAGCCGGCCAAGATCGGCGGGCAGCGCGCCGGTCAACTGGTTGGAGCCAAGATAGATGCTTTCGAGGTCGGCCAGGTCACCGAGACACGCGGGAATGCTCCCCGTCAACTGATTGTCGGAGAGGCCCAGGAACTGCAGGCCGGCAGCCGCGCAGAGCGTCGCCGGAATGACGCCGCTGAGCCGATTGCCCCAGAGGGTCAGCGTCTGCAGCCCTGGGGCATCGACCAGGCCGGCTGGAATTGGCCCGCTGAGTTGATTGACGCCAAAATCGAACCCCTGCAGGGCGTCGAGGCCGGCGAAGGTCTCAGGGATGGCGCCGCTGAACTGGTTGCGGGCGCCGTGGAAGAACTGGAGCTTGCCCAGGCTGCCCAGCGCTGGCGGCAATTCCCCCCGCAGCAGGTTGTCGTTGACGGCAAGCACGCGCAGCTCGCTCAAGGCGCCCAGGCTGGCCGGGAGCGTGCCGGTCAACTGGTTGTTGCCGAGGTAGAGTTCGGCAAGCTGTGGGAGCGCGCCCAGGCAGGTGGGAATGGTTCCGGTCAACTGGTTGTCGGACAAGCCCACCGACCGGAGCGCCGTCGCCGCACAGAGCGCGGCCGGGATCTCGCCGGTGAGGCGGTTGTCCCACACCAGCAGACTCTGCAGGAGGGGCGCACTTGCCAGCCCGGCGGGGAGGGCGCCGGTGAGCTGGTTGCCGCCCAGGTCCAGCCGCTGGAGCGCAACCATGCCGCCGTACGCGTCGGGAATGGCGCCGGTCAGCTCGTTGCCATAGGCGGTGAAATGCTCCAGCCGGGCCAGGTCGCCCAGGGCAGCCGGCAGCACTCCCGTCAAGCCGGCGCTGCTCAGGTGGAGTTGGCGCAGTTTGGCGAGATTGCCGAGTTCGGCGGGAATTGAGCCGGAGAGCAGATTGCCCGACAGGTAGAGTTCCTCCAGATTGGCGAGGTTGCCCAGGCAGGTCGGGATCACGCCGGTCAGCTTGTTGTCCGAGAGCGCCAGCACGACCAGGGCGGAATCTGCACAGAGAGTCTGCGGCACGACTCCGGTCAACTGATTGCCCCACAGCAGCAAGTGGGTGAGGCTGGCCAGCGAACCCAGCGCAGTGGGGATGTTGCCGCTCAGTTGATTGCTGCCCAGGTCCAGCGTGTGCAGCGCGGCCAGGTTGCCCAGCGCGGCGGGAATGCCGCCGGTGAGTTGGTTGCCTTGCAGACCGAGGCGGGTCAGCCGGGTCAGGCTGCCCAGGCTGGCCGGGATGCCGCCGGTGAGCTGGTTGACGCCCAGGAACAGTTGACGCAGTTCCACCAGGTTGCCCAGGGTCGTGGGAATCGAACCGGTCAGGTGATTCTCGGACAAGACCAGATCTTGCAAGGCGGTCAGCGCGCCCAATTCCGTGGGCAGCGCACCGCGGAGGTTGTTGTTGGCCAGCCAGAGGGCGGCGACGCGGCCGTTCACGCACCCCACCCCCGACCAGGAACAGACGCTGTTGTTCACCAGCCAGCCGCTGTGATTGCTCCAGGCCGGCCCGCCGGTGGCGTCGAAGAGGGCGACGAGCGCGGCGCAGTCGCCGGCCGGCACGTCGGTCGCGGTACTGCAGTCTAAAGCGCTCTGGGTGGCGGGCGCGGCAGGCGGGGCCGGCTGCGCAGCGCGGGCAGGGCCGGCGTCCGCCAGCAGCCAGATCCCCAACAGCAGCGGCAGGAGCAGCCTGGCGCAACGCACCAAGAACAGCGTATAGGTGAGGGGAGCATTGGGCATTGGAGAGTCCTTTTCCGAAGAACCAACGCAGTTCCTCGATCAATTACCTGTGGGCGCACGTAACCGAGAAATTGTTTGCCAAGTCACCTGATTTGACGGGTCTACTTCAGGCTGGGGGCGAATCGCACGCCCGCCGGTTGAAACCGGCGTCTGGCACGGAAAACCGGCTAAAGCCCGGTTGTCAGTCGGAGCGATCGCCGGGTTGTCAGTGCGTTTCAACGCACTTTTCCTGCCAGACGGGGGTTTCAATCCTCGGCTTCGCCGCCATGCCCCCAACTTGATTTGCACCTGATTTGACGCAGAGGCGCGGAGATGCAGAGAAACGCAGAGAAAACAGACAGAGTGCACAGCCGTCGCCAGCTTTGCCACTCCTCTGCGAACCCTCTGCGTCGCCGCGTCTATGCGTCAAACTTCCGCCCTTTCCAAACATTCTCTCAGCGCACGATCAGCGGCAGCAGCGCGCGGCTGCCGCTGTTGACGATCACCGGGACAGGCTGCGCCGGCAGGCCATCCTCGTCCTCGGCATAGATCACGACGCGGTATGCGCCCTGCTGGTCAAATCCCGTGTACTCGGCCGCATACACGTTGTCGGCGCCCGGCTGCAGGACGATGGTCGGCATCACTTCGGTGACCAGCTCGTCGCTGGATGGGGGCGGCGTGTAGTCGGGCGGATAGATCACCGCCCACACCCGGCGGACGCGCGTGTCGTCCAGCACCGTGGCGCGCAGCACACCGCGCCCGCCGGTCACCTGTGCCGGCGGCGACGCGGCGGCGATGTAGGGCGGCCAGGCCTCGCCCAGCGTGCCGGGGATGCCAAAGCCGCGCTGGGCGGCCACGGCTTCGTCGGCCGGTTCGTTTGGAATGCCGTCGCCGTCGCCGTCCAGCCAGGCGTTCTGGCGCGGGTGGGCCTGCACTGCCGCCTGTCGTGCGATAATAAAGCTGGAGGCCAGGCTGCTGTTTCGTCCCAGTTCGGCCAGGAAGTGGTCAGAGAAGTGTGCGCCCAGGTTGGAGGTGTAGGCATCGGCGTCGTCGGTGGTGGCGGTGACGATCACTCGCCCAGGCTTGCTCACCTCATCAGAGCCAACGATAAAGCTGCCGGACTTGCACGCCTCTACGATGACATTGACCTTGAGATCAGGTACGTCATTCTCCAACGCGGTAAGCCACGCATCCAGATCCGCGGGCGTCAACCGTTGCGAGCCGTCCAGGTAGAGCACGTCCCGGTCGCCGTGATCCACCAGGAACACAGTGAGCGGCCGCTGTGCGTCGACCTTGTCCCTAGCCCAGGTGGTGATCGCCGTGCGCAGCGCGCTGACCGAGGGCAGGGCATCGGCGCCGGGCTGGCCCAGATCCGTGGTGAGGTAAAGGATGCGGTCGTCGGGGTAGTCTCGATCACGGAAGAGATTGTAGACTGTGCGCGCCACGTAGGTGATTTTGGGCTGCGCCGGGTCGTTGGACCGTTTGCGCCCGGCAACCAGGATCAAGGCGCCGGGGCCGGCATCCTGGTCCAACCGGCGCACCGAAAGCCGGTAGGCCACGTGCGCGCCGGCCACAGCCGGGTCATGGTTGAGCAGGCGCAGATAGACCGGGCCGTCTGCTGCTGGCGTGTAGTCGTCGATGCGCACGCCGTTGCTGAAGGAATAGCCCTGACTGGCGTCCGGCAAGCCAACGCAGTCGATATAGAATTCCAGCATCAAGTCAGCCGGCGAATCCGGCAAGGGCATGGCGTCGATCTGGTAGATCGCGCCGGCTGCCGCGTCGAAGCGGACCCAGTCTTCGTCACCCTGGCGTTGGAGGGTATGTCGCTGACTTACGCCATCTGCGCTGATGGTGCGGGCGGATGGGCAGTCGTCGTCTGGTTCATAGGCGTCAGCAGGGGAGGCTGACGTTACCGTTGGTGTGCTGGTCGGCGTGGGCGTGTTCGTCGGCGTAGGCGTGGGCGTGTTTGTTGGCGTAGGCGAGGGTGTGTTTGTTGGCGTAGGCGTAGACGTACCTGTTGGCGTGGGTGAGGGTGTGAACGTCGCAGTGGGGGTGCTTGTCGCCTCCCGTAGCACATCTACCGGCGTTGTCCGCCAAGCATTGCCGTCACCCAGTTGGCCGCTGCTATTCCATCCCCAACAGTTAGCGCCCCCGGACGCAGTCACGGCACAGGTATGGTACCAACCTGCCGTGATGGCGCTCACCCCGCTGGCTAGCCCCACCACACCCACCGGCGTGCTACTGCTCGCCGTCGTACCGTCGCCCAGTCGACCGTCGTAATTCGCTCCCCAGCACTTGGCGCCCCCAACCGTGGTCAATGCGCAGGTATGACGGTCGCCCGCTGAGATGGCGTTCATCCCGCTGCCCAGCCCCACCACAGCCACCGGCGTGCTGCTGCTCGCCGTCGAACCGTCGCCCAATTGGCCGATCCAATTCGCTCCCCAGCACCTGACGCCTCCATTCGTGGTCAAGGCGCAGGTGTGATACCCACCCGCCGTGATAGCGCTCCCCCCACTATTCAGCCCCACAACAGCCACGGGCGTGTTGCTCGGCGTTGTCGTGCCGTCGCCCAGTTGACCGTCGTCATTCCTTCCCCAGCACTTGACGCCCCCAGCCGTGGTCAGGGCGCAGGTGTGTGAACCACCCGCCGTGATAGTGCTTACCCCGCTGCCCAGCCCCACCACAGCCACCGGCGTGCTGCTGTCCGCTGTGGTGCCGTCGCCCAGTTCGCCGTCGCCATTCCTTCCCCAGCACTTGACGCCCCCGACCGTGGTCAGGGCGCAGGTGTGATCCCCACCCGCCATGACAACGCTCACCCCGCTGCCCAGCCCCACCACAGCCACCGGCGTGCTGCTGTCCTCTGTCGTGCCGTCGCCCAGTTGGCCGTCGTAATTCGCTCCCCAGCACCTGACGTCCCCGGCCGTGATTAGGGCGCAGGTGTGCGCATTGCCCGCCGTGATAGTGCTTACCCCGCTGCCCAGACCCAACACATCCACCGGCGTGCTCTTATTCGCTGTCGTACCGTCCCCCAGTCGACCGTCGCCATTCCTTCCCCAGCACTTGACGCCCCCTGCCGTGGTCACGGCACAGGTGTGATACCCACCCGCCGTGACGGCGCTCACGCCGCTGCCCAGACCCACCACATCCACCGGCGTGCTCCGGTCACTGGTCATGCCGTCGCCCAGTTGACTGTACCAATTCCCCCCCCAGCACTTGACGCCCCCAGCCGTGGTCAGGGCGCAGGTGTGAGCCCCACCCGCCGTAACAGTGCTTACCCCGCTGCCCAGCCCCACCACAGCCACCGGCGTGCTGCTGTCCGCTGTCGTACCGTCGCCCAGTTCGCCGTCGCCATTCCATCCCCAGCACTTGACGCCCCCGGCCGTGGTCAGGGCGCAGGTGTGTGAACCACCCGCCGTGACAGCGCTCACCCCGCTGCCCAGCCCCACCACAGCCACCGGCGTGCTGCTGTTCGTCGTCGTGCCGTCGCCCAGTTGGCCGTTACCGTTCCCTCCCCAGCACTTGACGCCCCCGGCCGTGGTCAGGGCGCAGGTGTGAGAGTAACCTGCCGTGATGGCGCTCACGCCGCTGTCCAGCCCCACCACATCCACCGGTGTGCTCTTGTTCGCCTTCGTGCCGTCGCCCAGTTCGCCGTAGTAATTGTGTCCCCAGCACTTGACGCCCCCGGCCGTGGTCAAGGCGCAGGTATGGTAGTAACCCGCCGCCACCTGGGCAATGTTGTCCAGGGGCTGCAGGGCATCGGGGAGCGCAGTCCGCGGCGTCGATAGCCAGAGATTGGGTTGATCCGGTGCAAGTGACGCCGACGCATGCACCGCACGCGCATCAGAGGTCGCAGTTCCTTGCGCCAGCGCCGTCAGGGCGATGGTTGCCAACGCCACTACTGCCAACAGCCACTTCCACCCATGTTTTAACATGGCAACCGTCCTCCTGCTCTCCAGAGACTCTTCGTCACCGCGTCACCGCCGGCAGATAGACCGGCCACGCGCCCCGCGTGATGGTCACTGGCAGCGCGGGCTGGCCGTCCTCATCCACGGCGGTGAAGACGATGCGATAGGCGCCGGGCTGGATGAAGCCGTCGTACTGGGCGACAAAGATGCCGTCGTTGTTGCCGTCCAGCAACTGCACCGGCGGGACCGGCTGCACCAATTCCTGGCCATCTTCGGGCGGCACGAAGTCGGGCGGATAGATCAGCACGGCCACGGCTTCGATGTTGCTGTCGGCGCGCACCTGCGCCCGCAGCACGCCCTCCCCGCTGCTGTCCCAGGTCGCCTCGGCCCACTCGATCAGCGGCGGCTGCCAGACAGGGCCAGGGAACGTGCCGGCGTCGCCAAAACCGCGCTGCGCAGCGACGCGGCCATCGTCGGTGGTGTATCGGCCGTCGCCGTTGTCATCCAGCCATGCATCCTGGCCGGGATGGGCCGCGTAGGCCGACCAACGCGCCGTGAAGAAGGCGCTGGCCACGCTCAGGTCGCTGGCTAGCACGCTCAAGAAGGCATCCGAGAAGTAGGCGCCGCGTGCGGAGGCATAGGCCGGCGCCAGGGCGCTGGTGGAGGTCACGATTACCCGCCCCGGGCCAGAGATCGACTGGCCGCGCTGGATGAAGCTGCCGGCCCGGCACGCCTCGATGACGACGTTGATCAGCACATCGTCCACGGCCTGCTCTACCTCGCTGAGCCAGCCATTCAGTTCATCGGCATCGAGCACTTCGGTGACGCCGTTGACGAAGAATTGATCGTTGTCCCCATGATCCATCATGTAGAGGGTGAGCGCCCGGCCAGGCTCCAGCAGCGACGGCGCCCACTCGGTGATGGCATAT
>JACSRL010000045.1 GCA_014879765.1 Anaerolinea sp.
CACCGGCAACTGGGGCTGGCCATCGGCGCGGGCGTGGTCGAGGGCTTCGACGTCGGGCTGGTCAGCAACGGTCCCAAGCCGGTGCTGCACATCAGCCGCGGCCTGGCGCTCACCCGCAAAGGCGCGGCGCTGGCGCTGGCCGAGGACGTGGACGTCGGCCTGGTGCGTTCACCCAGCGCGCCCGCGCTCAACGGCGGCGCCGGGCTGTTCGCCGTCTGCGGGCCAGAGGCCACCACCCCCACAGCCGCCATCGCCGAAGGGATCTACCTCCTGGTTGCAGGGCCGGCCTCCGGCTTTGCCGAGCACGCGCCGGTGGTGGGCTTCAACGGCAACGGCGTGGCCAGCGGCTGCGATCACCGCTACGCCGTGGAGGGGGTCGCCTTTCGCCTGGTGGGGGTGGACCTGGCGCAGATCGACTTCGTCAGCGCGGCCACGCGCACGGCGCTGACCACGCTGCTGGCCCAGACCAGCCCGGCCAGCCGCGCCCGCCTGCGCAACTGGCTGGCGCACCTCTGCTTTGGGACCGAACAGGCCGCGGCCTTTGCCGTCGATCCCTTCCGCCTGCCCGGCGGCCAGTCGCCGTTGACCAGCTACGGCCTGGTGGACTGGCTGCGCGGCCGCGGCCACCTGACCGAGTGCGACGTTCCGCTGGCGCTGTTGCTCTGGACCACGGCCGGCGTCCAGTTCGTCGATCTCTGGTCGGTGCGCCGCACCCCCGCGCCCCCCGCGGCCTCCGCGGTCTGGCCGCTGACTACCGGCGCGCGCCGGCCGGGCGAGGGGGAGGCCGCGTTCCTCCAGTTCCAGGGACAGGTGGCGGCGATGATCCAGGCGGGCGGCTTCGGCGCGATGTTGACGCAACTGCACGCGCGCGACCTCTTCCGCTACCTGCCGGCCGTTGGGCTGGTTCCGCTGGCCAGCAGCCGCTACCAGGGCTTCGAGCTGGCGGACTTCTTCCAGGGTATGGCCACCCCGACCCCGATGCACATCACCGGCGACGAGCTGGCCGGCCTGCTGCGCGCCAGCTATCATTACCCGGCCATCGACCTGGGCCGGCAGCAGCAGGAGCTGGTCTGGCTGTACATCGTGCGCGAGAACGCCGAGGCCATCGCCGCGACCGCCGGGGGCGCGCTGCCGCCGCAGCCCTACGTCGTCTTCAGCAGCGGCCACATGCCCTACGCTGGCCAGGCACGCTACAGCCTGGATCACTACGACTTCGCCAATTACTCGTGACCCACGATGGAGGATCGATCATGGCACAGAATTTCGCCAATCTTGCCGGCCGCCGGCGTCTGACCAACCCCGGCGTGCTGGAGATGCTCAACAACTCCTTTGCGACCATCCGGCCCGACCTGTTTCAGCCCGGCGACTTCACCATCAACCCCGGCTTCCGGCCCGGCTTCGACCCCGGCATCTTCACGCCCGGCGCCGGCGGCGTCGCCACTCCTGGCGGCGTGCTGGCCCCCGGCGACGCGTCCAACGGCAACCAGACCCTGCTGCCGCGCGTGCGACCGGGCGACGTCATCACCGCCGACATGATCAATCTGGTGCTGGAGATGTTGGAAACGCTGTCGGCCGGGCTGGCCGGCCAGGCTGCCATGTTCGGCCCCGACGTGGCCGCGTTGCGGCTAGGCAACCTGGCCGAGGACACGCACACGCTGCTGGCGCTGGGCACCGGCTTCGAGGCCAACGGCGGCATCTTCCTGGACGGCCAGTCGCTGCTGGCCGGCCAGCCGACGCGCGGCATCAACCTGGCGATCCTGGATCCGGAGCTGAAACTGAAGTATCGGCGCGCCTACGACACCTTCGCCTTCAGCGCCCAGGCCGAGCTGCTGGCCTCGGACTTGCAGCAGCGCACCGATCAATATGACATCGTCATCGGCATGAGCTCCGACGCCTTTGCTTCGCAGTTGACCGAGGGCGCGCGCGCCGCGCTGGCCTCCGTCGGCGCGGAGGCGCTGGGCCAGACCACGCAGGCGCGCGACGCGGGCGCCTTCATCGGCGTCGTCCCCAACAGCCAGACGCGGGTCAGTTTCAACTACCTGGCCTCGATGCTGCCGGCCGATCAGCCGGGCACCACTGGCGCGCGGCTGGCGGCGCAGCCCTTTGCCTGGGGCTTCTACAGCCGCACCATGCAGCGCTTTCTGCTGGGCGGCGCATCGGGCGCGGCTGAAGGCGGGCGCACGACGCAGCCGGGCGGCGGCGGCGCGCAGCCGGGCGGCGTCGTGGTGCCGCTGGATCCCGGTTTCGGCCTGACGCTGCCGCCCGACGTGTTGGGCACGCAGTCGGTCTCCATCATCCGCGGCATCGGCGGCCGCCGCGCCAACGCCTTGCAGCAGGCTGGCGTCACCAACCTGGCGCTGCTGGCCGAGGCGCAGCCGGAGGTGATCGCCGCCGCGGCCGGCGTCAGCGCCGCGTCCGCCAGCACCTGGATCGGCCAGGCGCAGACGCTGCTGCGCGGCTGATGGACGCACTGAGCGCGGTCACCATCGGCCGGGCGCGCGTCAGCGGCGTCCGCCGGCCCGAGCAGGCGCTGGCGACGCGGCTGGCGGTCGCCGGTTCGCTGGCCAGCGCCGACCTGCGACCGCCCGGCCTGCCCCCTGCGGCCGTGCTGATCATCGACCAGCTCGCGCCGGGCCGGCCGCTGCGCCCCGCGGCGCGCGTGGATCCCGGCTGGGAGCGCGCCGCCCGGGCCGCCGTCGCGACGCTCTACAGCCGGGCCGCGCGTCCGGTGGACGGCGCGCCGCCGGCCGGCTGTCCGGCGGTGCTCTTCCG
>JACSRL010000743.1 GCA_014879765.1 Anaerolinea sp.
GCCATGCTGCTGGAGAAGCCCATGGCGCCCAACGAGGCCGACTGCCGCCGCATCGTGGACGCGGTCGAGCAGAACGGCGTCATCTTCGCCGTGGGCCACGTCCTGCGCTATACCCCCTACACCCGCCAGATCAAGGCCCTGCTGGCGGCCGGCGCGATCGGCGACCTGGTCAGCCTCCAGCATCTGGAGCCGGTGGGCTACTGGCATTTCGCCCACTCCTTCGTGCGCGGCAACTGGCGCAACGAGGCGCTTTCCTCGCCGGTGCTGCTGGCCAAAAGCTGCCACGACCTGGACTGGATCCGCCACATCATGGGCGCGCCCTGCCGCGCCGTCAGCTCCTTCGGCAGCCTGCGCCATTTTCGGGCGGAAGAGCGCCCGGCCGGCGCGGCCGAGCGCTGCCTGGATTGCCAAATCGAGCCAGACTGCCCCTACTCGGCCCGCAAGATCTACCTGGGACGCGTGGCCCAGGGGCAGGTGGGCTGGCCGGTGGATGTGCTGACGCCCGATGTGACGGCTGCCAGCGTGGAAGCCGCGCTGCGCGAGGGCCCCTATGGCCGCTGCGTTTACACCTGCGACAACGACGTGCTGGACAACCAGGTGGTTACCATGCAGTTCGAGGGGGGCCGCACCGCCAGCTTCACCTTGGCGGCCTTCACCGAGGCCGGGCCGCGCCGCACCACCCTCTTCGGCACGCGCGGCGAGCTGCACTGCGATGGCCGCACCATTCGGGTGCATGATTTTCTGCACGACGCCACTGAGGAGTTCGACGTGGCCCGGCTGACGGACGGCCAGCCGGCCGGCCACGGGGGCGGCGACTACGGCCTGATGGACGCGTTCGTCTCGGCCGTGGCCGCCAACGATCCCAGCCTGATCCTCTCCGGCCCGCGCGAGAGCCTGGAGACGCACCTGATGGTCTTTGCGGCCGAGCGGGCGCGGCGCGAGGGCCGGGTGGCATTGCTCTAGCTGAAAGGAAGTCCCTTGACCGACACCCTCGACCGGCCGGACGCGCCGGTCTTCGCCGTCTCATCCCAGGAAGCGGGGAATGGGCCGCAGGCGCCCGCCTGGACCTGGCACCCCTACGCCATCGTCTTCGTCTCCAACGCCTGCATCATGGTGCTGGAGCTGACCGCCGGTCGCATCGTCGCGCCCCACGTGGGGGTCTCCCTCTACACCTGGACCAGTATCATCGGCATCGTGCTGGCCGGCATCAGCCTGGGCAACTACATCGGCGGCCGGCTGGCTGACCGCCGCGGCTCGCGGCGGCTGCTGGGCTTCCTCTTCCTGCTGGCTGGCCTGACCAGCTTCGGCGTGCTGGCGGTGGATGTCATCGGCAACCGCCTGCCCGCGGGCTGGCCGGTGATCGGGCAGATCGTCGCGCTGGTCACGGTGCTTTTCTTCGCGCCCAGCCTGGTGCTGGGGACCATCTCCCCGGTAGTGGCCAAGCTGGCCGTGCGTGACCTGGCCACCACCGGCGCCACCGTCGGCAAGATCTACGCGGCGGGCACCGTGGGCAGCATCGTCGGCACCTTTGCCACTGGCTTCGTGCTGATCTCCTGGTTCGGCACCACGGCCATCGTCTGGGGGGTGGCGCTGGTGTTGATCGGCATGGGGCTGATCTTTTTAGGAGCCGGCCGGCGGCGGGCCCTGGTCGCCGCCGCGCTGGTGGTGGCGCTGGGCCTGGCCGGGGCGCAGGCGGCCGGCTGGCTGGCCAGCCGCTGCACCCTGGAGACCAACTACTTCTGCATCAGGGTGCGAGAAGAGCAGCGCGACGGCCGGCCGGTGCGGGTGCTGGTGCTGGACCGGCTGGTACACAGCTACTCCTCGCTGGAGGATCCCACGCTGTTGGTCTACGGCTATGAGCAGCTCTATGCCCAGTTGGTGCGCTACCAGGCGCAGGCTGGCGGCGATCCCAGCGCGCTCTTCATCGGCGGCGGCGGCTACACCTTTCCCCGCGCCATGGAGGCGCTCTACCCTGACAGCGCCATCGACGTGATCGAGATTGACCCCGGCGTCACCCAGGTGGCCCACGACCTGCTGGGCCTGAGCCGCGACACCCGGATTCGCAGCTTCAACGAGGACGCCCGCCTGGTCATGCAGCGCCCGCCCGATCAGCGCTACGATCTGATCATGGGCGACGCCTTCAACGACTTTTCCGTCCCCTATCACCTGACCACGCATGAGTTCAACCGGCGGGTGCGGGCCTGGCTGGACGAGGATGGGCTCTATCTGGTCAACATCATCGACGGCCCCACCGCCAACTTTCTGCGCGCCTACACCCGCACCCTGCGCGAGAGCTTTGACTACGTCTATCTGGCGCCGACGCAGGCAGCCTGGCGCGAGACGCCCCGCAGCACCTTTGTGGTGATCGCCAGCGACACCCCGCTGGACATGGAGCGCCTGGCCGCCAGCGCGGCCGCCGATTCCTCCCGCACCATCGAATCCCTGCTGCTGAGCGATCAGCAGTTGGACAGCCTGTTGGCCGAGGGGCGGCAGACCCTGCTGACCGACCGCTATGCGCCGGTGGATCAACTGCTGGCCCCCGCCTTCCGCAACTATCTGCCCGCCTCCAGTGCGCCGGCGTCCACCACCCCAACGGCGCCTCGTCCGGCGCTCCCTCAAGTCCAGGGGTCTTGAAACAGCATGACCAGGACTTACGCAAAACGGGTCTCGATACGGCCCTGCGGGTTGAGTAGCGGGTCAACCAGGGCTTCTCACTGGCACAAATGTAGCGTATCGAAACCTTCAGATCGAGTAGGCCGCCGTATCGAGAT
>JACSRL010000744.1 GCA_014879765.1 Anaerolinea sp.
AACAAGTAGACAAGTAGACAAGGGGGTTGCGCAGGCGCCAACTCCGGTCACCTTGTCACCCAGTCACCCAGTCACCCAGTCATCCGTCCCCACCATCGGCACGCTGGAAGATGCCGACAAGATGCCGCGGCGGGCGCCTGTGCCCAGCCTGCGGCCAGCCATCGACCTGTGCAAGCCCACCGGTGTGACGCTGGGCAGCGGCAGCCGCGCGGTGGTGATGCTGGACCGCGGCGGCGTGGGCAAGTCGCTGGTCAACCGGCTGGAGAAGCTGGGCGTGACCGCGCTGGCGTTGGAGCCGGGCATCGGAACCGACGCGCTGGAGGCGCAGCTCAAGGGCTGGCTGGCCGACGGGCCGATCCAGGGCGTCTACTGGCTGCCCGCGCTGGACGTGGAGGCGGCCATCGAGGAGATGAGCCTGGAGGAGTGGCGCGAGGCCAACCGCATCCGCGTCAAGAACCTCTACACCGCCATGCGCACACTCTACGACGCGGTGGCTGGCCCCAACACCTTCCTGGTGTCGGCCACGCGGCTGGGCGGGCTGCACGGCTACGGCGCAGCCGGCGCGACGGCCCCCCTGGGCGGCGCGGTCAGCGGCTTCACCAAGGCCTACAACATGGAGCAGGCGCTGCGGGCCGAGGGCGCGGGCAAGGGCGTGGTGGTCAAGGTGGTGGACTTCGAGGTCAGCCGCAAGACGGCCGAGCCGGCCGATGCCCTGATCGCCGAGACGCTGGCCGACCCCGGCATCGTCGAGGTAGGCTATCACAACGGCCTGCGCTACACCGTCACCCTGGTCGAAAAACCGGCCCGCGATGGCCAGCCCGGCATGACGCTGGACAAGAACACCGTCTTCGTGGTCACCGGCGCGGCCGGCGGCATCACCAGCGCCATCACCACCGACCTGGCCGTGGGCGCAGCCGGCGGCATCTTCTACCTGCTGGACCTGGTGCAGGCGCCGGCGCGGGACGACAGATACGTCAAGCTCCTGCGTGAGGGCCGCGAGACGCTGAAGCAGGCGCTGATCGCCGAGGCCAAAGCCAGCGGCGAGAAGGTGACGCCCAAGCAGATCGACGACAAGATGATGGGCATCGAGCGTGGCGAGGCCGCGCTGCGGGCCATCGAGTCGGTGGAGGCAGCCGGCGGCACAGCCCACTACTTCAGCCTGGACCTGCGCGACGATGTCAAGGTGGCCGCGGTGGTGGAGGACATCCGTACCCGCTACGGCAAGATCGACGTGCTGCTGCACGCCGGCGGCCTGCTGATCGACCGCACCCTGCCCAACAAGGAGCCGCACCAGTTCGCGCTGGTCTTCGACGTCAAGGCCGACGGCTTCTACAGCCTGCTGCACGCGGCCAAGGGCATGCCCATCGGCGCCACGGTGAGCTTCAGCTCGGTGGCCGGCCGCTTCGGCAACAACGGCCAGAGCGACTACTCCTCGGCCAACGACCTGCTGTGCAAGATCAGCAGCGCCATGCGGGCCTGGCGACCGGAGACGCGCGCCATCGCCATCGACTGGACGGCCTGGGGCCAGATCGGCATGGCCTCGCGCGGCTCGGTGCCGGCCATCATGGCCGCGCTGGGCATCGACATGCTGCCGGCCGAGGCTGGCGTGCCCACCATCCGCCGCGAGCTGACCTATGGCGGCACGCGCGGCGAGATCGTGGTGGCCGGCCGGCTGGGCGCCTGGATGGACGAGAAGGATCCCACCGGCGGCGCGGACCTGGCCAAGATCAACGCGGCCCTGGCCCAGCGCCAACCCCGCCTGCTGATGGTGGGCGAGGTCAAGGCGACCAGGCTCTACGGCGGCATCGAGGTGGAGACGCTGTTGGATCCCAACCAGCAGCCCTTCCTCTTCGACCATGCGCCGGACGCGGGCACCCCCTGGCTGCCCGGCGTGATGGCCACCGAGGCGCTGGCTGAGCTGGCCACGGCGCTCACCGGCGTGGCTCGGTCGGAGACCGGCCACAGCGAGAAGTCGGGTGTGGCTCGGTCGGAGACCGGCCACAGCGGGTGGCGGGTGGCTGCGGTGGAGAACGAGCAGATGATGGGCGCGTTCAAGTTCTTCCGCATGGAGCCGCGTTCCCTCTACCTGAACGCGGTCATCAGCCCGGCGGCCAACGGCGACCTGATCGCCCACGCGGTGCTGCGCTCTGTCACCAAGCCGGCCAAGGAGGGCCTGCCCACGCAGGTCAAGGAACACTTCGCGGCCGATGTGCGGCTGGTGCGGGTAGCGGACGGTCTCGATACGCCGCAGACGGCTACTCGACCGGCGGAGACGTTCCAGCCGCCGGCCGAGGGCGGGGAGACCCCGCCGGCCGAGGGCGGGGAGACCCCGCCCCTACCCATCACGGCCGACGAGATCTACCAGACCTTCTTCCACGGCCCGGCCTATCAGGTGATCGAGCGGGCTGGCGTGCAGGGCGGCCAGTGTGTGACGCTGATGGCGCACGACCTGCCCCCCAACACCGCGCCGGCCGACGTGGCATCGCTCATGGCCCCGCGGCTGGTGGAGCTCTGCTTCCAGGCCGCGGCCCTGTGGCACGTCAAGACCCACAACGCCATGGCCTTCCCGTTGGGCTTCGCCTCAGTGACGGCCTGGCGCCAGCCGGAAGAGGCCGCCGGCCGCCGGCTCTACGGCATCGTCCAGACCAACGACAACGGCGACACCTTCGACGCTCAGGTGGTAGACGATGCGGGCAACCTGTTCGTGGCGCTGAAGAGCTACCGGACGGTTGGGCGGCCGGGATGACCGGATGACAGGGTGACAGGGTGA
>JACSRL010000745.1 GCA_014879765.1 Anaerolinea sp.
TAGCCAGGGTGGCGCACCCAGCGGTAGGGGCCGCTGGAGACCACCTGCTGGCCGCGGTCGGTCTGGATGCGCACCATGCCGGAGAAATAGGCGTTTTCGATCAGCGCGTACGACGCCAGGAGATAGCCGCCGATGAGCAGGGCCAGCGCGGCCAGCTCCACCGCCAGGCTGAAATCGGCCGGCGGGCCGAAGCGCGCGTCCAGCCCCGCGACCAGCGGGATCAACGCGCCGCCCAGCCCCACCAACGGCGCCAGCTTTTTGTCCCACGGCTGGGCGTCGTCCTGCTGCAAGAAACGGCTGCGCTCGGCCAGCAGCTCAGGGTTGCGCCGGCCGACCAGCGCCCGGCTGACGACAAAGGCCGCGATGGTCACGAGCGCGTAGACCCACGCCTGCCACCAGTCCCACTGTTGCGAGATCAACAGCGGCAGGAAGGGCGCGACCACCACGAACAGGAAGGTGATGATCAACAGGCGTGGGGTCAGTAGCTTGGAGCGATCGTTCATCCGGCCAGTCACCCTGTCATTCCCGTTCCGCGCCCTGGCGCGCCTGGGCCAGCGTCGCGCCAGCCACGATCAGATCGACGCCGGCCAGGGCGGCGCCGGTCGCCTCGGTCGTGCTCAGCGCCCGCGCCTCCGGCCCGATGCCCTCGGCGATGGCGCGGGCCACCGCGGCGGTGTTGCCCCAGTGGGATTCGAAAACGACGATGGCTTTCATGTGGGCTGTCCTTCCGTCAGCGCGGCGGCGATCCCGGCCGCCCAAGCCGCGATGGCCTCCCAGTCGCGGAAGTCGCCGGTGGGCGACTTGACTTGCTTGAGCATCCACCGCTCCAGCGGGTTCAGCCGGTCTGGGTCGACCGCGCCGAAGAAGATGGCGATGTCGCGCACGGCGATGCGGTCGGCGATGGGGCGCAGGTCCTTGGGAAAGCCCAGCTCGCCGGCCTGCTCGGCCGCGTTGCCCTGGCCCAGGGGGCCGCTGCTGAACAGCCAGACCGGCCGCTGCGCCAGAGCTGCTTCGTGCGTCTTCAGGTACCGGGCCGCCTCCTTGCGCCAACGGCCGATGTACACGGCGCTGCCCAGCACCACGGCGCCATAGGCCGCCGGATCGCCGGCCTGGCCGGCCGGCTGGACGTCGACGGCCAGTCCCGCCTCGCGCAGCACCTGGCCGATCTTTTCGGCGATGCCCGCGGTGGCGTCATGCTTGGTTCCATAGGCTACCAATACTCGTGTCTCCATGGCGACCTCCTTGGTCGATGGATGCCGTTGCGCCGGTGCGGTCAGCGCGGCTGTTTCAGCGGCGCGATCGCCGGCCCAGCAGCAATAGCCCCAACAGTGCCAAGGTCGTCACCGGCCACAGCCAGACCAGGTCGTTGGGGCCGCCGGGGCCGGTGCATGCCTCGCTGGGATAGATGCGGATCAGCCGGTAGGATGCGGTGAGCTCGGCCAGCTTTTCTTCGGACGCCGTCTTGGGGTCGAGGCCGCCAAACAGCGACGCGGCGAAGCCGCTGGCGATCAGCACCTGGCGCAGCAGGGCGTTGCGCTGCGGATCGTCTGGCGCCACCTCCTCGGCCTCGCCGGCGTACCAGCCGTCGGTCAGCCAGACCTGCACGCCCGGGTTGGCCACAACGTTGCGATACCAGTCGGTGCGGCTGCCGAACCCGGCCGTGCAGTAGATCATGTCGCCGACGACCGCGTAGTTGACCGGCGTCCTGTGTAGCCGGCCGCTCTTGCGCCCGCGATGCACCAGCACCATCACCTGGCTGGTCTGCGGCCCGTTGCCCCAGGCGCCCAAGCCCAGGCGAAAGAGCAGCACCATGAAGCGGTTGCCATATTTGAAGGTCTGGCGGAGCAGTTCTTCGCCGCGCGGGTTCTCGCTGATCATAGGTGTTTTTCCTGTTGGGCCGTCGAACGATGGCGCTGTGCATCATCGGGCCAGCCCAAATCGACTCGATCGTCAGCCAACGTTCGGCACGATCATCATAGCATGTTCAGGCTGGGGACGCTATGACCAGCATCATATTTCTTGCCAACAGCACCGGCGGGCGTGAGGCGGCAGCGAGGAGGGTGGCCTGGCCGATGGCGATGCCCCTGCCGGCCAGCGGCGCGCCGGCCAACAGCTTGGGGGCTTGTCGGCAGACGCGCGTGTGTGCGTTTCAAGGGACGTTGTGACAGAGCTTGCCGCCGCACGCACGCGCCAGCCCGTTTCAACGGGCGCTGTTTTGTAGCCGGGGAACTTCACACTTGCACCTGCGGCGCACGTGCAGGTGTCCCCCGGCGATCCCGGCGATGACACGCGCTCGTCATCCATGCAACGTCTCCGTCGGGCGATGACCATATGCTGGGTAGATGGTGAACCGATGGGGCCGGCGGCCGATGGTGCAGTTCCGACGCGGCCCTTGTAACCGGCAGCCGCCGGCCGGCCAAATGGCAGTCAACGGCCAGCCTGGAAACAAAAAGGACGGTCAGTCCTTCGGCGGACTGACCGTCCTCGCGTTGCGAGACAAGGACCGTCAGTCCTTCGGAGGACTGACGGTCCTGCGCGTGGCGTTACGCGCGGCGGCGCAGGGCGTAGGCTGCGCCCAGGGCCAACGCGCTGGCGGCCAGCGCACCCAGCGGCAGGCCCACCAGCGGCGCGGCCGGCGACTGGCTGGAGCTCGCATCCACGCGGCTCAGCTCCACCGCGGTCGGCGCCTGGCAGCTCTGCACCATCACGTCGTCCACGTCCCAGCCGGTGCGGCCGACGGAGCTGTCGGAGCCGATGCGCATGCGG
>JACSRL010000394.1 GCA_014879765.1 Anaerolinea sp.
GTTCGCGGCCTCGCTGTAGGTCTGCATGGGGTTGAGGTGGCTGGTCACGACGACGCCGTGCGCCTGGCCCTGGCGCATCTGCTGCTCCACCGCCTTGGCGTGGGTGTCCGTCTTCACCACCAGCAACGTATCGCCGTGCTGCACAGCCTCACGGAACTCCTGGATCGCGTTGTCGGCGTCCGAACGGCCCATGACCCAGCCCAGGAACAGGCCGCAGAAGAGGCCGATCAGCAAGAAGACCAGCAAGGTCAGCGCGGCAATGCCAGCGGTGGCATCGAAGACATAGATCGAGCCGACGCCGGCGAAGAGGCCGAACAGGGCAAAGATCGCCACCAGGGTGATGGTGGAGGCGCGGACGGTCTTCATGGTGATGCTGCGCGGCGCCGGCTCCACCAATTGATCGGCCGGGGTGGCGTTGTTCATCAGTTGAATCTGATGGTCAGGCACGCCGGCCTTATGCACAGCCGCGGCCGCGGCCTCGGCATTGCTGCGATGTGTGAACAGACCTAAGACAGTAGTCATCTTCTTCCTTCCTCACCGTCGGTGCTGATGTGCTTCAAGCAGGCCACAACGTCGCTGCCACAGCCTGTTGGTTGGGGGATAGTATACACAAGGAAGGAAAATGGCGAAATTCAATCGTTGGCTGGTGCATAACGCGGCTCAGGCTTGCCGCAAAAGATCAGCCCATGCCCGACGGTGTTCGATTCGTGCGTTGCTTCGCTCAAGTTCACTGCCGACCTCTCCCAGAAACTCAACACGTCCTTCCTCACCGAACAAGATCAGGATACCCAGTGCGAAATCAGCGAATCTAACCACATAGACGTTTTGGCCGCTGGTGAATTCACTGCGGATACGCGCGTCGATGATATCCTGGTTATGACTTTCCTTACCCTGTTCAGCAACCACAAGAAGCTCCGTGATGTGTCGAGCACGAACGGCATCCAGGATGGTGTCAAGCTGAACCAGGGTGAGCTCCCGATCCTTTACCTCGACTACCAGCACAACCCTATCATCCAACAGGCACTCGATATCACCTGACATGCCACTGGAGATGTCTGACGCCGTGACCTTTTCCCGGCGCACCTCATCAAAGAGAGCAAATCGTCTGCCGATGACGCGAAACAGCGCGGTGCAGACGACCTCCATCCGTTCACCCCCAGATCGGGCAGCCAGATATTCATCGATGAGTTGGTTGGTTCGATCCAGGCTGATCCGGTTTGGCGTCGGGTACATCACAGACACTGTATCCAACAGGCGATAGATCTCGAACAGCACCTGATCGAAGACTGTCCTGGCGAAGGAGGAGTCAGAACTGCTTTCCACAGCGTCCAGAACCGCAACCAACTTATCCCAGTCGGTTCTATTCTTTTGCGCTCCCCGATAATCCTGGGTGATGCCAGGCACACGCAAGGGGTTGTTGACATACGGCTCTGGAGATCCACCCAACACCCGTTCATGGTCACGATCAAAGGGAACGATCACGCCATGGGCGATGGTACGAGCGTCGAATGCGCCTGAGCCGAGGTAGCCAGCTTGAACCGCGTGGGCGTCCAGCGCTGGATTCACCGCCTTGGCCAGCAACTGCGTCGGCAGGACATAGTGATAGGTCAACGTTGAGCTTTGCAGACAGTCGCGTATCAACTGAATCAAGTCTTGGTTCAGCGCCAACGGCTCGACCACTTCGTCGGCGTCGGCAGTCTGAAGGCGATTCTTTACTTCTTCCCAACGCTGATTGAGATATGTGCTACAATCATAGATGAAGCCTTGATCCTCACGAAGTCTTCTGGGCATGTCTTCAACCTTCTTGCGATTAATAGTTGGTCCACAGCACTTCCACCCGCTCTGTTTTCACTGAGTGGGTCTTTTTGGATCCTTCCTCGTGGACATTCCACTCCTTGTAGAGCGAGTCCATCAGCGCGCCGTGATACCCGGAAATGGCGACCTTTCCTTGGACGGAGGAGAGAGCCTCATGCAACTGGATATGCTCCAGATCAGTCATCTCGTACTGATAGGCTTTTGAATCCCCCCGCGAGTCGTGAGGATAGGGTGGATCACAATAGAAAAGTGTCTCCGGGCTGTCGTATCGCCGGATCACGTTGATGGCCAGGTCGTGCTCGATCTGCACCCGCAACAGGCGCGAAGCGATCCACTCCAACCCTTCGACGCTGCCCAGCCAACGCGATACGGCTCCAGCCATGCCCGCCCGGCTGGTTTGTAGGCAGTTGGCCCAACGTCCAACCGAGGCAGTCTGAGCCAGGCCGGTGCGCACTTGCCGGGCACGAATGAAAAATCGGCGCGCCTGTTCAACTGAGGAAAGGCCTGCCCCGTCGCCGTTGGTCCTGATGGCCTCAACGAATTCCTCCCGCGAGAAGGGGGTCATGCCAATGGCGTAGACCAACTCCTCTTTCTGGTCGCGCAACACGCGAAAGAAGTTGACGACCTCGCCATCCAGGTCATTGTAGGTCTCGACCGGGGCCGGCTCGCGATTGAGCAAGACGGCCGCCGACCCCCCGAACGGCTCACAATAGTGGTGTGCAGCCGGAAGCAGGCCCAGGAGCCACTCCAGATGGCTATATTTGCCGCCATACCAGCCGAATGCGATTTTGTTCCGCGCCATCGATGCTGTCCTGTGAAAGTAACCTGTGTCCTGCTCGATTCGTTCTGTCTCTTCCCGCCTATCTTATCACATCCAGCCGTAGCGTCAAACCCTGCGCTTGTTCACAGCCGCGCGATCAATTCGGTTCGATGAAAAGTCCTTTTGCCGTAGTAGAGCAGCACCAGGCTGATGAGCCACAGCGCCAGCCCCAGCCCCAGGGTCAGCCAGATGCTGAAATAGATCACACCCACGGCCTGAGCCAGCAGCAGGATCACGATCGGCAGCACCACCAGCGAACCGGTCTGATAGGCGTCCTGGAAGGTCTTGGCGCGCACCGAGACCAGGATCATGCTGGTCAGGCCAAAAGCCGCGGCGGCCGGCGCCACCCAAACCACCATCACCGTCCAGATCAGGTTGGGGAAGAGCGGCCTGCCCACCAACTGGGCCGCGGCCAGGTTAGCTGTGACGCTGTAGAGCCCATAGCCCAGCAGCGACACCGCCAGCGCGGGCAGCCAGGCCGAGAGCAGCTTGCCGGTCAGCAGCTCGCCGTCGGTGGTGGGGGTGTAGAGCAGCGCCTCCAGCGTCTTGCGCTCCTTCTCTCCCACGAAGCTGTCGGCCGCGATCACGTTGGCCACCATGAGCGGCACGATCAAGAACAACGGCGCCAGCATGTAGACCAGGAAGAAGACCGCGCCGGCCGCGTTGGCGTCCAGCCCCTCGAGCTGGGCGCGCAGGCCGGGGGATACCATGGCCAGCAGCTCTTGCAGGTCATTGCTGCCGGCGCCGGCGCTGCCCATGGCCGCGGGCAGCACCAGCACCAGCAACGGCAAGACCACAAAGAGGATCACCGGCACCAGGATAATCGGCAACACCACCCCTTTGTTCTGCAAGACCACCCGCAGATCCTTGCGCATGATGGCCCAGATCGCACGCCAGTTCATGGCTTCACCTCCGCGTCGCTGTGCAGGGCAAAGTAGACGTCCTCCAGGGTTGGCTCCTGCGGCGTCACCTGGTAGATGCGCACGCCAGCCTGCACCAGCCGGCTGATCAGCTCGGGGACAGCCTCGCGCTCGGCGCCGCTGACCACGATGACGCCGTTGCGCTGATTCGCGCTGACGATGCCCGGCGCGCCGTGCAGGGCCTGCAAGGCCGCGGCCGTGTCGTCGGGTGTCAGCTCGAACTCCACCGTCAGGTTGCGCACCAGCCGCCGCGCCAGATCGTGCGGCGCGCCGACAGCCACCAGACGGCCATGCTCCATCACCGCGACGCGGTCGCAGAGCCGCTGGGCCTCCACCAGATTGTGGGTGTTCATGAACACGGTGCGCCCGGCGCGCGCGCTGTGCAGGATCATCTCGTGTACCTGGCGCGCCGCCACCGGATCCAGCGCGGCCGTCGGCTCATCCAGGAAGAGCAGCGCCGGCTGATGCACCACGGTGCGGGCCAGGGCCAGCCGCTGCTTCATCCCTTTGCTGAACTCGCCCACCCTGTCGTCGGCGCGCTCGGCCAGCTCGAAGGTGGCCAGCAGCTCATCCACACGCGCCTTGACCTCAGCCTTGGGCACGCCGTACAGGTCGGCGTAAAGGCTGAGGTTGAGACGGGCGCTCAGGCGCTCGTCCAACGAAGGGCTTTCGGTCAGCACGCCGGTCTGGCGGCGCAGCGCGGGGCCGTCGGCCATGGGATCCAGCCCCAGCACGCGCGCCTGGCCGGCGCTGGGGGTCAGCACGCCGTTGAGCAGGCGCACAGTGGTGGTCTTGCCGGCGCCGTTGTGGCCCAGAAAGCCGAACACCTCGCCGCGGTTGACCTCCAGGGTCAGCTCGGCGACCGCCAGCGTGTCGCCAAAGCGCCGGCTCAGGCCGTTGGCAACGATAATGGGATCAGACATGGAACGCTCCAGTCACGGGATGCTTCGGCGCCTGCGGTCAGCATGACAGGGGGGCAGATGCTCAGGGCAGTTGCACCCGCGCCAGCAGCCATTGGCTGATGGCCGCCAGAAAGTCAGGCATCAACTGCGGCGGGAGGCTCGCATACTCCGCGACGCCGCCCGTTTGCGCCTCCTGGAAAAGGTGATTGGCCGTGGGCAGCACCTGGATGGTGACATCGGCGTTGCCGGCCTTGCCCAGCGCGGCCTGCAGGGCCGTGCTGTTCTGCTCGGCGTCCACCTGGACGTCCCGGCCGCCGAAGATGCCCAACACCGGCGCGCTGACCTTGGCCAGGTCATCGGCCGGGTTGTAGCGCAGGAAGAACTGATACCAGGGGCTTTGGAAGGCCTGCAGTTGGGCCGCCACCTGGGCTTGAATCACCGCGTCGATGTCGCCCAAGGCTGCCTTTTGTTCCTCAGACAGCGCCGCGGCCTGCTCCTGAGCGATCTGCGTGATCAGCGTCTCCAGGGCGGGCCAGTCCTGGTTCATGGCCAGATCCAGCGCCTCCCGTTGCTGCACCACCGCGATGTCGGCCGCCTCCTGGCTGGCGCCGGAGGCCAGGGCCAGCCGCTCCACCTGTTTCAGGAGCGTATCATAGCCGTCCACGGCTGTGCCGGCCATGGAGATGACGAAGGCCACCGCGGGGTTGCGCGCGGCCACCATGGCCGCCAGCATGCCCCCTTCGCTGTGGCCCAGCAGGCCGATTTGCTGGCTGTCGATGTCGGCCCGGCTTTGCAGGTAGCGCAGCGCGGCCTCGGCATCGTCGGCAAAATCGGCTGACGTGGCCGTGGCAGGGTCGCCGCTGGAACCGCCCACGCCGCGGTCGTCGTAGCGCAGCACGGCGATCCCCTGGCGGGTCAGGGTGTCGGCGATCTGGTAGAAGGGCCTGTAGCCGGGCACGATCGACAGCGCCTCGTCCCGATCCTGTTGGCCGCTGCCGCTGAGCAGGATCAGCGCGGGGAAGGGGCCGTCGCCCTCAGGCAGGGTCAGCGTGCCGGCCAGGGTCACGTCACCGTTTTGGAAAGTAATCTCCTCGGCGGCGTAGGGCAGAGGCTCAGCCGTGGGCGTCTCTGTCGCCGCGGGCGTCTCTGTCGCCGCGCGCGAGCAGGCGGCTATGAGCGCCGCCGGCAACAAAACGAGCAGCAGGCTCAATAGCCTGACTGAAAGGCGTCTATGGAAAAACATTGGTATCTCCTGTTGTAACTGCTCAGCCTCGCTCAGAAACCGGGCTTTTCTCGTGCGGGCATGGTTTTCGTCTGCGCAACGGCCTTCCGTGGCGCCATGACCCTGGTCTGCAAGACAAAAACCCGGTTTCTAACGCCACTCCTGTTTTTGGGTCACGGCTCGCTCCAGCCGGTCATGCCCGTCGGATCATAGTCGCCCCACTTGCCGCTGAAGGAGGAGGCGAAGATCTCGGCGTTGGTGCGTTCGGCGTCGCTGAGGGCCTTTTGCAGCACGGCCGCGCGCCGCTCCTGGGCGTCAGCCGGCGCGGCCACCTGCGAAGGACTCACGCGCACGATGCGCACACGGCGGATGTCGCCCATGAGGTAGGGCGTCTCGCTGCCCGCGGTCAGGCCGCGGATCGCCCGTGCCAGCGGCGTGTTGGCGCCCAGAAAGCCCTGCGCCAGGTCGGCCGCCGACACCTTGACCAGGTCCACGGCCAGCGGCTCACGGCTACCCTGTTCGTCGATCAGTTCCAACTCGACATGGACGCCGATCTGCACCGGCATCAGTTCTATCTCTGTCATATCCGTGTGCTCACAAGCTACACAGCCAGGACGCCAGCGACACCGCCTGCCGGTCGTCGGTCAGGTTGGCGGCGTTGGCCAGCTCGTCGTTTTCCAGTTGGTTCCAGATCTCGCCAGCCATGCTGGCCTCGATGGCGTTGCCGACGAAGAAGAGATGCGGCATCGACGGCAGCCCAGCAAAGGAGCGACGGATGCGGCCCAGATGGGCGTTGGCCGTCTTCCAGTGCTCGTCCGCGCCGGCCGGGTCAATGCCGCCCTTGAGTTCGCCTAACGCAACATATAATTCGGCGTCGCGCACGACCTGGGGACGCCTGGCTTTGGAACGATACTGTTCCGGGGTGCTGTACAGAAGGCAGATGTCGACGTTCTTACCGCCTTTGCCCACCGTACCACTTTCCTTGTCGTCCAAATGCTCTTCATCTGTTTTGATGAGTGGTACTTGAAGGTTGTAGGCAAGAACGCGAGGCAAGTAGCCAGTATTCCATGCGAATGCCCTCACGTCATCAAGATCGTCCAGGGCATCCGCTGACATCCACCTCTCACGCTGTTTGTCAAACCATTGGAACTCCCGACCCGAGAGACGCAGTTCGGATACAATAAATCTCGAAAATTTGCGTTGAGCCCAAATACCTACCAAGTTGCGTATCTTCCCACCCAGAGTATCGCCTCGGGTCAACAGAAATCTGTAAACTAACTCTTCGACAAACTTATTTCCGGCTGGCTTGAGGACATTTTCGACGTATTGCAATAAAATTTCTCGGCGGTCAACTTCATTGAAGTAAGCTGCAGCTTTATCCGATACACCCGCTGCTGTCAACAAACCAGCTTGAATATCGAGCATATCGAGGAGATCATCGGGCTCGTTGGCTTGCTCTGCTTTAATCTTGAGAGACCGAGCAACCCACACAAAGTCGTTAGCCAGTCGGCTTTTCTCAAGCACTGCTTCGACGAAGCCGGCCCGCTTTGCCTCGTGAGTTGTAACCAACGACTGGCTGTTGACAAGATGGCGCATATAAGGGCGATCTCGATTCATAGCTTCCTCCAAACATAAACACACTTCCGCAATGGCTCTCGCCCATGTTCACCCATCTGTTGACTACTATTACCTTTGCCACCAGGTAACACCAGGATATTTTCGATCATAAAGCCAAAGCGTTCGGCTAGTGCAGACAGAATCATGTCAACCGATATGCTGACACCCGCGTACCGCACATTGTCATTAACCATAAGCAAGGGGGCGCCTGATTTCAACACCCTGGCTGACTCCGCAATGATACATGCCATCTCATAGAAATAGCCTCGTACCATCCGTGGAATGCCATTGTTGTTCAGCGCGCCTGCCTTCCGCTGATCATCCAGATAAGCCAGGATAGCTTGCAGGAGTTCTTGGTCATCAGCAGCATCTACAGCAATACGCCATTCCGCGTTCATCTGCAAGAGATCTTTAGCCCGGTTTTCGACCGTGCAACTTAACATATCTTGTCGAAGCCCTACAAGTTCCTTTTCGTTCACGCCAAGCAATGTGAGTTCAAGGGCGTAAGTTCGTGTATAATCATATCGATTGCAATAGGGTGGCGAGGTGACGAGTGCATCATATGTGGCCGCCGGGAGTTGAGGCATGATCTTCAAACAAGACCCACTTATTAATCGTATCTCACCATGCTCCTCATGACCGTTTTGGAACAGACTGGGCTGCAATGGAATAAGCGTCAAGTCAGCTATCATCTCGGCCAGCTTTTGGGTGATAGCCTGATCAAAATCAAGGATTTCCCCCTTGTTGAAAGGTTTAGCGCCTTGTTTGCGACCGGAGCGATGATCCCAGCGCAGGTATTGACCATCTTTACGCGTAAAACTGACTTCTTCCAAAACACAGAGCAGAGCGAAGCGAAGAAGTGCCTGAACAGCCAGGGGCTCAAGGCGGATCGCCCCCAGGTATCTTTCAATCAGGTTTCGTGTTCGGTCAGGGTAAGCTCCTGTGGTAATACGAAGTTCTGGTACTTCAACCCTCTCTTCTGAAGACTTCCATATCTCTTTCTCGATCCAGTACTGCAATTTAGCGAGATCATCGCTCGTAAATTGAGATTCGATGATCTGCTTTGTTGCAATGATTTGCTGACCGATCGGTAATAGCTCAATCCCATCAGCATCAATGCCCAGGTTGCTGGCCACAAACAAGGCTGTACCACTTCCAGCAAAAGGATCAAGAATCTGGCCATCGGTAATGTGGTATTTGGCAAACAGATACTCTACGAGGCCGGCTGAAAAGCCCTCTTTGTATTTGTACCAACGATATATCGGACGCGATTTATTAGCCTGAAAACTAACCAATTGTCGGCTTAGTGCTGGCTGAACCAAGAACTTGGCGCGAAAATACTCCTCCAAAGCGCCATCAAGTTGTTCTATTTGCTTCTGTGTTGACCTGGTTGCCAGAATCAGGTCGTCTTCTAACTTGGGGAGAAAGCTCATACCAGAATTATAATCACCCCTCCCGTTATAGCCAATCAGGACTACAGGAATCGTTCCGGCTCGCCGTTCATCAGCCGGCCGCTCCAGCGCGCCTTTGGCGTTTGTCGTCATCCGAACCGACCGGTGATGTAGTCCTCGGTGCGCTGGTCCTGCACCCGCAGGACCAGCGCTTGGTCCTGTCCATCTCTGTCATCTCAGCCGTTCGCCGTTAGCCAGCTTCCGCGGTCTGCTCCTCGCGCCGTGATGTGTCCACATCCAGCCCGCGGCCGACCAGGTCGATGAAGACATCTTCCAGGGTGGGCACGCGCTTTTCCAGCGCCAGCAGGGCGGAGCCGCGGCGGTGCAGGTGGTCCAGCACGCCGGAGAGCGCATCGTCTTCGTCGAGGATCAGGCTCAGCTCAGTCAGCCCATCCTGCTCGGCCACGGTGGCCTGGCGCACCCCAGACACGCCTTCGATCATGTCGGCCTTGTCCATCGGCCGGTTGCCCAGCGGGGCCACTTTGAGGCTGTACACCGTCTCGCCCTGCAGGCGGCGCTTGAGGTTGGACGGCGTGTCCAGCGCCAACAGCTTGCCTTTGTCGATGATGGCCAGGCGGTCGCACATCTCGTCGGCCTCGGCCATGTAGTGGGTGGTCAGCAGCAGGGTGCGATCGGGATGGTCGCGCATCCAGCTCAGCACGTAGTCGCGCACCTGGCGCGCCGCGGCCACGTCCAGCCCCAGGGTCGGCTCGTCCAAAAAGACCACATCGGGGTCGCTGACAAAGCCGCGGATGAAATTCATCTTCTGGCGCAGGCCGGTGGAGAGGTCGGAGATCTTGGTGCGGCGCTTTTCGTCCAGCCCCACCACCTGGATCATCTCGTCGATGCGCTGGCGGGCCACCTTGCTGTCCAGGCCGTAGAAGCGGGCGAACATCCACAGATTCTCCTCGACGGTCAGCAGGCCGTAGCCGCTGGTCTCGCCGCCGCTGACCATGGCGATGCGGCGGCGGATCTCCTGTGGCTGGGCCGCGACGTCCAGCCCTTCAACTTGGGCGCTGCCGCTGGTGGGCAGCAGCAGCGTGGTCAGGATCTTGATCAGGGTCGTCTTGCCGGCGCCGTTGGGCCCCAGCAGGCCAAAGACCTGGCCGCGGGGGATGGAGAGGTTGACCCCCTCCAGGGCGATCACTTCTTTGGGGTCATCCTTGCGCTTGGGGCCGCGGATCTTATAAATACGGCCCAGGTTTTGGGTTACAATGGCGGGTGAGTCGGGCATTGAAGTCATCTTGTCTAGGGACGAGTTCTCGGAAGAAGTTCAACTTCTCGGAAGAAGTTGAACTTCTTCGTATTCTGAAGTCCAGCGATCAACGCTTCATATTGTACCATACTGAACGCAATCCCCCATAAACAGCGCCGTATCCACCGGCAGGGCCGAGGCGGCACGCCCTCCTTCTGCTGCTAAAAGCCCCAGGTCATACGACCTGGGGCTTTTCTTTTGGCGGATCAAGGCGACCCCGGCCGGCGCCGGAGCAGCGACGCAGGGCTAATAGGCGGTGAACAGCAATCGGTTGGGCGAATTGCTGCCGGGGCTGGTGACCTTGCCGGTGGTGGCATTGTTGACGATGGCATCGCGGACCGTGGCCGGGGAGGCGCTCGTGTTGCTTTGCAGGTAAAGCGCCGCCACGCCGGCCACATGCGGCGTCGCCATAGAGGTGCCGCTGATGGTGTTGGTGGCGCTGGTGCTGGTGTACCAGGCCGAGGTAATCGAAGAGCCAGGGGCGAACAAGTCCAGACAGGAGCCGTAGTTGGAGTAAGAGGCGCGGGCATCGCTGCTGGTGGTGGCGCCCACGGTGATCGCCGCAGCCACGCGCGCCGGCGAATAGTTGCAGGCGTTGCGGTTGCTGTTGCCCGCGGCAACGGCGAAGGTCACCCCGTCGTTGATGGCGTTCTTGACCGCGGTGTCCAGCGCCGAGGAGACACTGCCGCCCAGGCTCATGTTGGCCACGGCCGGCGCGCCCGCGGCGTGGTGGCTGGCTACCCAGTTCACACCGGCGATGACGCCCGAATTGGTGCCAGAGCCGCTGCAGTTCAGCACGCGCACGGCCTTCAAGGTGACGCCCTTGGCCACGCCGTAGGTGGAACCGCCGACCGTGCCGGCCACGTGGGTGCCGTGGCCATTGCAGTCAGCGCCGTTGCCGCCAAACGCATCGTAGCCAAAAGACGCGCGTGCGCCGAACTCCGTGTGGCCAAAGAGAATGCCCGTGTCGACGATGTACGCCGTCACCCCAGCGCCGGTGTTGTTGTAGGTGTAGGAGTTGCTCAGCGGCAGGTTGCGCTGGTCGATGCGATCCAGACCCCAGGTAACTGGCGATTGTGTCGCGCTGAGAGTGATGACCTGGTCAGCTTCGATGTTGACCACGTTGGGATTTTTCTTCAAGGCATCCAGGGAGCTGGCCGGCATGGAGGCCGCAAAGCCAACCAGGGCCGCGTCGTAGCGGTAGTGCAGACTCAGCGTCTGCGGATTGCCGGCGGCGTCGAGCGAACTGGCAGCCGCCGCCTCTGCCTCCATCAACGCTGCATCCACCGCGGCCCGGTCAGTGCCATCGGCAAAAACCACGATGTAACGGTCGGGGATCGTGACAGCCACATCAGCGCCTGTGGCCAGATCGGCGGCGCCGTCATCCTGCGCAAAGGCCGGACTGACGACGGAGAGGGCGAGAACGACGACCAGAAGCGCAAACCAGAGTCTCTTGTGCAACATAGAATCCTCCAACGAACCGGCTATCGACATCCAGCGGCCAAGGTGCGCTGGTATGGTCCAGAATGCAGGGCGCCTGCCATGAAAGGCAAGCGATGGATTGTAGAGACACCCAAACCGGCGGTGTAAGGGATCGGCAAATCGTTCAAGCCCCTGGCAGTCTGGGCTGAACAGGCGCGGAATTGGTGCGATTATATGCGGGACGCCAGGAATGTCAAGTGAAACTCCCCCCTTTGACGACCGTTTACTCAAACCGCACACCGGCTGCGTCAGGGCCCGGGCGCCGCCGCGTCGGGGGTGGTCGGCGCCTCCAGCGCCCGCTGGATGGTGTAGCCCAGGTCGGCCAGGTGCGCGGCCGTGGCGGCGTTGCCGCTTCTGGCCGCGGCCTCCTCCAGGCCAGGCAGCATCTGCGCCAGCGTCCAGCGCGCTGCGCCCTCCAGATCGCTGCGCAGATCGGGCCGATTGGCGTACTGCGCGTCCAGCGATGGAGCGTAGCCAGCCCAGCGCTTGTCATGGTTGCTGATGTTGGGATTGGCGTACACCGCCAGGGTGCGCACGAAGGCGCGCTGCAGGTTACGGCGCAGCGGGTCGATCTGCGGCGCATCCTGCTCCAGCTCGCTGAAGAGCCCGGCCTGCACCTGGCCCAGATAGTCCATGGGCAGGTAGGCGCTGGCGCCGTCCAACTGCTCAGCCTCCACCAGCCGCGCCAGCCGGGCGAAGTCCAACAGCTCAGCCAACAGGGTTTGTTGATAGGCGGCGAAGGTATCCAGCCCACCGTCGGGGCTCAGCCGGTCGAGCACGCTGGCCGGGGCAAAAACAGACTGGCCGCGCAGGTGCTGCAAGACGAACTGCAGCGCCGCTTGCTGCTCTTCCCGCGGCACGCGGTGAAACTGAACATCGCCGCGGCCGGCCAGGGTGCGCGTTTCCTCCACCCCGCCGATCAGCTTGACCACCGACGACAGCCATTGGTAGCGATGATCCAGGATCGTGCCGTAGGTGGCCTCAAGTTTGCTGAAATCGCCGCCCGGCCGGGTAGTAGCGGCGATCAGATAGCCCATGGCCCGCTGCAGGTTGGCGATGCCCAGGCGGGTGGCCTCGATGCGGTCGTCGCCCAGGTTTTCGATCTGCACGGTCGGGTCGACCTGGGCCGCGTCGTCCTCGCCGCCGAAGCGCAGCCAGGGCTGGCTGATCTGACGCGCGGCCCAGCGATCCAGGGTCGCGCGCTCCGCCTCCGGCGACTCAGCGCCGGCCACAGGCGCATAGCCCCACTGGATGGCAAAGTTGTCGTAGGCGCCGATCTGCGGAATCAACTGAGTCACGCCGTCGCCCGGCTGGGCGACGTAGTTGAAGCGCCCATAGGACATGATCGACGGCGCAGTGCCATAGCGGCTGGTAAAGCGTGGATTGCGCAGTTGGTCGATGGTGAAGGCCTGGCTGGCCTTATGGTTGTGGCGCAGGCCCAGCGCATGCCCCACCTCGTGGGCGGTGACATAGCGCAGCAAGGGGCCCAGGATCTCATCGGGCAGGGGCAAGGTGCGCGCCCGCGGGTCCACCGCCGAGGCCTGGGTGAAATACATCTGTTCCAGCCATTCCAAGACGTCAGCGAAGAGCTGCACGTGGGCCGAGAGGATCTCGCCTGAGCGGGGATCGACGACGCTGGGCCCATAGGCATTCGCCACCGGCTGCGCCACCCAGCGGATGACCGAATGGCGCAGGTCGCCCGGATCCCAGTTGGGGTCCTCCTCCTCGCTGGGGGCGTCTTTGACCACGATGGCGTTGGCAAAGCCGGCGGCCTCGAAGGCTGGCAGCCAGTCCTCGACGCCCTGGCGGATGTAGGGCCGCCAGCGGGCCGGCGTCTCGCGGCTGAGGTAGAAGACGATGGGCGCCACCACCTCGGACACCCTGGCCTCAGGGTCTTGTTTCTCCAGCCGGAAGCGGGTGATCAAGGCGCGGTCAACGGGATCCGGCGTCTCAGCGCCTGAGTACTCTTCATAGTCCACCGTGTAATAGCCGACGCGCGGGTCGGCATAGCGCGGCGTCATGGGCGTCTCCGGCAGCAGCATCAGGTTGTGGCGCACCAGCACCGATTGGCTGCTGGAGGAGTCCGGCGCCCAGGGAAACATGACATCGAAGGTCAGCAGCGAGCTGATGCCCAGGTTGTCGGGATAGGCATCCATCTCGACGACACGGCTGCGCATCGGATCAAACTGAGCATGTCCGCCCCGCTGGCTGAACACCTGGCTGGCGCTGAAGTCGGCCAGATCACCGCCCATGACCATGCCCAGATCAACCACCGGGTTGCCGTCGGGACTCTCGTCCAACACAGGCAGGCTCAGCAGCACGGCCGGCAGCGCCGACTCAGTCACCGCGCGATCGAGCGCGGGATCGTCGCCGCTGTTGCGTCTGGCGCTGACCGAGCTGAGCTCGCGCACCA
This sequence comes from Anaerolinea sp., assembly GCA_014879765.1. Taxonomy (GTDB): domain Bacteria; phylum Chloroflexota; class Anaerolineae; order JAAEKA01; family JAAEKA01; genus JAAEKA01. The sequence goes on from JACSRL010000394.1 coordinate 13,898, forward strand.
GGACACTCTGGCCAGCGCGCTCAAAGGTCACCATCTTCTCGCCGATGGACGCCATGCCGTCGCCAGAGACCAGCATGGCCGGCGCCTGGCTCAGTTCGCTGTACCAGTAGAAGGGCCGCCCCAGCAGCTCAGCGGGAATCTCCATGAACCAAAAGTCGCCCACCTGATAGATGGTAAACACGCCCTCCTGGATGGCATCGGCGTGGGCAACGATGTCTCCGTAGGAGATCTCCTGGGCGTGCGGCGCCGCGTTGGCGCCCTCTGGCGCGCCCAGCGCCATCACGACCAGGGAAAAGAGCAAAACCCAGCGCATCCATGTCCTCATGCTCGCCCTCACAGAAAGAGAACACCAAAAGAAAAACGGTGCGCAACCTTACCATAACCTCCCAACTTTGTCAATCAAACAGAATACCCAAATGCCCGGCGCCCACAACGGCCAGCGGGTTCTCGGTCGACTCGGTCCATGCGATGGCGGTGTTGGCACGCATGGCTTCTCTTGAAAATTGGACTTGACTTCGCGCTGGAGCTGTTCTATAATTGGGTTATCAAACCCCCTGTCCCTTCGGGGACAGGCCGCGAGACCGTACTCTGTGAGTACGGTCTCTGCATATGTAACGAGGGGTGTGCATGGAAACCTGGGTATACATCGATGGCTTTAATCTGTACTACGGAGCGGTCAAAGACACGCTTTACAAGTGGCTCGACCTGCACCGCATGTGTGCTATGCTCTTGCACGATCATGAGGTCACAAGAATCAAGTACTTCACTGCTCGCGTGAGCGCTCGATCTGATGATCCTGGTAAGCCGACACGTCAACAGATCTATCTTCGAGCCTTGCAGACTCTGCCGAACTTGGAGATCATCTTCGGTCGATTCTTGTCCCATGAGGTAATGATGCCGCTGGCGCAACCAATCCCTGGCGGCTCACGGTTTGCCAAGGTCATCAAAACTGAGGAGAAGGGTTCAGACGTCAATATCGCTGCCCATCTCATCAATGATGGTTACAAGAAGCGTTACGAAGCCGCGGTTATCGTAACGAACGA
>JACSRL010000078.1 GCA_014879765.1 Anaerolinea sp.
TCCACCCGCGCGGCCGGCGACGCTGACGTTGCCCCGGCTGGATGTGGCCGCGTTTGTCGGCTTTGCCCAGCGCGGGCCGCTGCACACCCCGGTGGCGGTGGAGGATGTGGACACCTTTCGCGCGGTTTTCGGCGGCGATGTGGCGCTGGCGCGCGATGGCGAGCCGCCGGTGGACGCGGCGGCCACGGTGCGGGCGCATCTGCCGGAGGCGGTAGCCGCCTTCTTCAAGAACGGCGGGCGGCGCTGCTATGCCGTGCGGGTGGCGGGCGCGGATGCCGCCAGCGCCCGGCTGCGCGTGCGGGGTCTGGTGGGGCTGGACGGCGCAGGCAACCCCCGGCTGGCCTGGCTGCACGCCGGGTCGCCAGGCGCGTGGGCGCAGGATCTGCGCCTGGCCAGCCGGCTGCGTTCGACCCCGTTGCCGGTCGCCGCGTTCAGCGTGTTGGGCGATGGCAGCTTGCGCTGGCTGACCGGCAGCGCGCCGCAGGCGATCCAGATCGGCGACCTGCTGCGGCTGGTCTTTGCCGACGGGCAGGAGTGGCTCTTCCCGGTCACCGCGCAGACCGGCTCCTCCGACCCCGAGACGGCCACCAGCGTGACGCTGTACAGCAGCCGCGCCTTCCAGGTGATCGCGGAGCTGGCCGCGCCGGCCACGGTTGCGGCCGTCGCCCGGCTGACGCTGGATGGCAGCGCGGCGCTGGCTGGCGTCGTGGGTCTGCTGGCCAGCGGCGACGGCCTGACGCTGCAGTTGACCGGCGACGCGGCGGCAACTCTCACGGCCGGTGACGTGCTTCGCCTGACGCTGGCCGGCGGAGATGAGGTGCTGTTCGGCGTGTCAGAGACGCAGGCGCTGGACGAGGTGGGATCGCCGCCGGAGCCGCAGGTGGCGCTGCGCGCGGCCAGTCTGCTGGCGCTGCCGGGGCAGGTTCTGCCCGCGGCCTCGCTGCCGCCGCTCACTCAGATCGACCGGCTGCGCTTCGATCAACTGCCCTGGCTGGGCCACGTCCGGCTGCCGGCCATCGAGGATCTGGCCTTTGCCGTGGGCCATCCCCGTTTCTGGGGCGAGGCGGCGCTGGCCGGGTCGAGCCTGCTGCCCGGCGCCGAGGGCGCGGGCAGCGAGGCGGCCGAGCTGGCCCGCCGCTATCGCGAGCTGCAGGCGGAGCGGCGCAGCGAGCCGGGCGACGCGGCCAACCCCAGCGGTGAGCTGCCGGCCGGGGCGCTGGCCGCGCTGCTGGCGCCGGTGGATGAGGCGTTGGCCGGGCTGACCTGGCTGCCGCTGGGCATGGCCGCCATCGTCAGCGAGACCGACGCCATCGGCCCGGCGGCCGGCGAGCTGGGGCGCGACGGCCTGGACAGCTTCAGCAGCAGCTTGTTCGTCGATCCGGCGCTGGTTCCCAACCCGGCGATCCAGCCGCGTTCCGGCAGCGGGCTGGAGGCCGACGCCTTCAACCGCTACTACGTGCAAAACCGACGGCTGCGCGGCCTGCACAGCCTGCTCTTCCTGCCGCAGGTGGCGCTGATCGCCGTGCCCGACGCGGTGCATCGGCCCTGGGGCGCGGAACTGGTCCCGCCCGACCCGCCGCCGGCCGAGCCGCCGCTGACGCCGCCCGACTGGACCAGTTTCCAGGGCTGCCCGGTGGAGACGAGCGCGCCGGCCGATGTGTCGCCCGCCCTGTCGGCCGATGCCGGCCCGCTGCTGCCGCTGCTGCAGCCGGTCGCCAGCTTCGACAGCCAGACGCTGCTGGACGTGCAGCACGCGCTGGTCAACCTCTGCCAGGCGCGGCGCGATCTGGTGGCGGTGCTCAGCCTGCCGCTGCACTTCGAGAAGCGGCAGTGCATCGAGTGGCAGGAGACGCTGCGTCAGCGGCTGGGCCTGCCCCGTCAGCGCAGCGCCTTCGACGGCGTCACCGACTTCGTGGACCTGAGCTACCTGGCCGCCTACCATCCCTGGCTGATGATCAGCGATGAGGCCGGTCTCGACAGGGCGCAGCCGCCTGCCCGATCAACAGCCCAGGCGCTGCGGGTGACGCCGCCCGATGGCGCGGTCTGCGGCATGATCGCGGCGCGCGAGCGGCTGCGCCAGGCCTGGGTCGCGCCGGCCAACGTGGCGCTGGCCGGGGTGCTGGACCTGCTGCCCGCCTTCGACGTGGATGACTGGGCCGACCTGTACGCCGACCAGCTCAACCTGATCCGCCGCGAGCCGGACGATTTCCGCGCCATGAGCGCGCACACGCTGAGCGAGGAGCGGCAGCTTTTGCAGCTTTCGGTGCGCCGGCTGATGATCCTGCTGCGCAAGGTGGCGCTGGAGCGGGGCATGGCTTGGACCTTCGAGAACAACGACGAGCGGCTGCGCGATGCGGTGCGCACGACGCTGGAGGCGCTGCTGCGCTTTATGTACGAGCGGGGCGCGTTCGCCGGCCGCACGCCGCAGCAGGCTTTCCGCGTCGTCACCGATGGCCGCGTCAACACTCGCCAGAGCATGGACCAGGGCCGCTTCATCGCCCAGGTGCAGGTGGCGCCCAGCGAGCCGATGGAGTTCATCACCGTGCTGCTCAGCCGGGCCAGTGATGGGGTGTTGTTGGTGTTGGAAGGGTAGGACGGTGAACGGAGAATTGGTCAATGGTCAATGGTTAATGGTCAATGGTCAATGGTCAATGGTCAATGGTCAATGGTTGGTGGTTGGTGGTTGGTGGTGAACGATGAGCGGTGAACGACCTTTTTTGGCTTTTCGCTTCGATGTGCAGATCAGTGTGCCGGGC
>JACSRL010000746.1 GCA_014879765.1 Anaerolinea sp.
GACGCCCTGGCGATCGGGTTCAAAATGATCTGGCAGGCGTCCCGCCGGGCAAGGCGGGCGAGACGCCCTTGGGATCGGGTTTTGATGGGTGAGACACCCTTGGGATCGGGTTCAACTGTGGCGCTATTTTACCACACCTGTTACATATTGAACAATCGCAGCCACTCGCTGTTCAGGTCATCCCAGCGCGCGCCGTAGTAGACGTGATCGACGCCTTCGGGATCGCGGTAGATCAGGTCGGCGGCGGTGTAGGAGCGGCGCAGATAGCCGATGTTGCCCATCCAGTTCACCTGGCTGTCGTCCAGCAGGCGGTCCTGCTCCAGGTGCATGCGCAGCGCGTAGTGCCGCAGGCTGCCCTCCTTGAGCATCTCCGGCGACCAAAGGCGGCTCTCCACATGGCGGTTGCCCAGATTGTGAAACTTGAACATGGGATCGCTGCCGTTTTCCTGCACCACCACCACCTCCAGCCCGGAGCGCGGCAGCTCCACCGCGATCAGCTCGCGCCATTCCGGCTGAAGCTGGTCGCCCGGCACCTCCGCGTAGAGCAGATCGCGCCCCTGACGGTTGCGGAAGGCCAGGTTGCAGAGGCTGGCGCCCGCGCTGCGCGCCACCGAAACGATGCCCATATTGCCGCGCCAGCGCACCTTGCTGTCGGCCGCCAGCCGGCCCGGCGTCGCCTTGCCCGGCGGATCCACCTCGAACAGCGGTTCCCATGCCTGACCGATCCAGCCCACGGCTACGGCGAAGAAGATGCGCTCGATGCGGCCATCTTCGCCGCGGTAGACGAGATCGCATTTGGCGCGATTGCGCTGGTCGTAGTATTCATTCTCCCGATAGACGCGCCACAGTCCGATCTGGCCCTGCCAGCGCACCTGATGGTGCAGATCGTGCAGCCGCGGCCGGGCCTCCTGGTACATCTTGATGGCATAGAGCCACACCGAGGTGGCCGTGTATTCGGAAACCAGGCTCTCGCGGTTGGTGCGCAGGTCCACCACCCGGAAGTACTCGGTGTCGCCGCGCAGCGTCACCCCCACGATCTCGACCCCCGACTTGGGCAGCTCGATGCCGGGCGCCAGCATGGGGGCATGGTCCAGGCGGGTTCCGGCCGGTGCGTCGTCGCCCTCCACGTGCAGCATGTCGATGATGTCGCCGTGGGTGGCCAGCGTCGTCTCGCCATTGCGACGCACATAGATCAGCCGCTCATCCTCCTCGCGCACGTAACAGGGCTTGCGCGCCAGATCGCGCACCTCGATCTGCACGATCTCGTGGCCGTCGTAGTTGACGATGTCCACCGACCATTCGGGCTGCGGCGCCACCAGCTCGCTGACTGCGCCCTGGAAGGCGCGCATGTTGGCCGCGGCGTCGGTCAGACCGACGACCGGCAGCCTGGGGTCGGGGTCCAGGCCCAGGAAGATGGCGCCGCCGCCGCTGTTGGCCAGCGCGGCCACGTGCCGGCTCATCTGATCCGGGTCGTCGATGCAGGCCAACGAAAGAATCTGGTGGTTAGAGGGGCCGGCCGAGCGGGCCTCGGCCACGCGGTTGTAGCGCGCCACGTCGGAGACGAAGGGGACGCGCAGCCGGTCGAAGTCGTTGCTGGCGAAAAGCTTCAGCAGCGCGTCGAAGGTGGCCGCAGGGAGCATCACCTCGCTGGGCCGATCGCCGACCCCCCAGCGGTGCATCGGGTCATCCTGGCTCTGGGTCAGCCGGTGGGCGTCGGAGCCCTGCACGCAGAACATGCGCCGCTCATAGCCCAGGTTGGTGCCGTCATACCAGTGGGGGCTGGAGAAGCCTTGCAGTTGCGGGCTGTGGAACGCGCTGAACTCCAGCGCGTGCAGGCTGGAATTTTGGGTCGCGCTGATGCGTAGCGCGCCCGTGGGCAGGTTGTTGGCAATGGCCAGCACCCCGGTCGGCGCGTTGATGTGGGCGGCAATGGCAATGCCGCCGGCCTCATGGATGATCTTGTAGGCTTCGAGGAAGGCCTGCGTGCCTGGCATGCCGGGCGAGCCCAGATTCATCTTCTCATAGGGCACGCCAAGCTGGTGCAGCACCGCCTTAAGACGGGGAATGCTGGCCTGGCCGCCGGGGGGGAAGACCCCCAGGGTGTGGGAACCAAAACGACAGGTGAATTCAAAACCTGGCAGAACTGTGATCTTTTCCAACAGCCGGCGATAGTCTGCCAGCTCTTCTCGCTCATGTTCTTGCAGTCGGTCGCGCTGCTCAAGGCGCTCCAGAAAGTCAATCTCGTCGTACAGGGCCTCGTAACCAGCAATGGTGTTGTGGTCCGTAAAGGCAATAATGTCAAGACCTCGGCGCTCTGCTTCTTTGAGGACGTCCAGGTAACTGATTTCTTTTTCTACGTAATCCTCAGAAGCCGGGGTATGAATGTGAAGGTCCATTCTGTACCAGCGCATGGTCTTCGGCAAGGCGTCTGCGTCAACCATAATCTTATCTCCTGGTACTCTGTTTTGCTCAAGCTATTCGATTGTACCACTGTTGACCGGTCAATTCAGTAGAGAACCTCCGATTTGGCGCGTCGTTGACTGGTGTCCTGTCGTAACTGCTCAGCCGGCGGGTGCGAACACGTGATTTCGATACGGCAGCCTGCTCAATCCACGCGTTCGCACCCGCCGGCTGAGCAGTTACGTCTTGTCAACCCTGCATCGGGGAGCACGGCATTCTCTGGGCCCGGTTCGCATCTGAGGCCCGGTTCGCATCTGAGGCCCGGTTCGCATCTGAGGCCCGGTTCGCATC
>JACSRL010000608.1 GCA_014879765.1 Anaerolinea sp.
GGGGCTGGCCGCGTCCAGGTCGGCATGGCTGTAGGTGTGATTGAGCCAGGTGAACTGGTTCTGCAGCGCCACCGCCTTGGCCGCCAGCGTGCCAGCCACGACCTGGCCGTTCACCACCTCCGGCGGGTTGCCCTCGAAGACCTCCTCGGAGTTGAAGGGCATCTCGATGCGGAAGCCGGCCGCGTTGGGCGCGGTCGCCTTGAACGCTGTCTGCCAGGCCGCCAGATTGTCCAGGTCATGTGGCTCGTTGCGGTAGCAGGTGTCCAGGATGTAGTGGTGATTGACCGGGTCCCAGCAGTCGCCCCAGCCCAGCACATCGTCCGGCTGCGGCGCAAAGAAGAGCTGGCGCTGGCCCAGAAAGACCCCGCGCGTGGCCCAGTTGATCATGCCGGTGGGCAGCAGTCTGGCATGGATGTTGGAGGGCGGGATGGCCGGATAGTAGGACGACATGGTGAAAACCATCTGCTCACGTCCATCGCCCGGCCGAAAAACCGCCAGCAGCGTCTTGCCGGTCGGATCCTGCACCAAGGTGGTCAGATCGGCGCCGCTGGCCGGCTGCGCCCGGTAGCCGTAGACATCGTAGAGGGTCAACGGGATCGACACATCGCCGCGCAGATAGCTGAACACCGCCTGGCCGTTGCCGGTCAGCGTCGCATTCATCGGCAGCGGCGCCACGTCGACGAAGTCCAGCCCATACTCCACCGGGTTGGGATAGGCGTAAAGTGTGACCTGGCGCACGCCGAACGCACGCTCATAGGCCTCGATCAGGCTGCGCTCGGCCGCGTCGAGATAGAGGGACCAGACGTTGCTGGTGGTGATGAAGACCGCCTGATAGTGGCCGCGGTTGATCCCATCCCACAGATCGCTCTCCTCGACTGTGCCGGCCGGCCCAGCCGCGCCGGTGTCCACGGCGTCGAAGGGGATGCCCAGGATCTCGAGGGAGGCGCTGATGGTCGCGTAGACGCCATCCGCGTCGCCGGGCTTGTAGAGCACCAACGCCTTCATCTCTGTCACCGGATCGCTGATGATGCCGCCCAGGCTCTGCGGCGCAGAGGTGCGGCGAACTCCTTGCGGCGGCAGCGGCTTGAGCGCCGGCGCCGGAGGAACCACGGGCGCGGCCGCGCCGCCTGGCGATTTCGGTGGAGCCGTCTCATCCGCCATTGTCGAAGGGGACATTCCTGCCAACAATGCCAGGATTATGATCGCCGCGGCCAACAACCTGAGCCGAAAACCCACAATTACCATCCCGATACCTCCCGTCGTGCAACGACGTTAGCAACCTGCATGATATCGACCGACGCGACCCCGGTCCTCGCAACCATAGCCCCAGTTGTTGTGTGCAATGAAAGTACGACGACAAGTGTGCAACATCTGTGGCCCCAACTGCCACCTGGTGTCCAATGCGATGTCAGGATCGCCGGGCGTCAAAGCGCCAGCATGTCCAGAATTAACGCATAGTTACCACCATTGTGATTAATCTATCATATCCAGCATTTCGCTGTCAAGTCAGGATTCTCGGACAATTTGCCCCATTGTTGTAATACTACCGGCGCTGCGCCAGCGCGAAGGCGGTGAAAAGGCTGAACTGAAGACATATGTCGCTTGCGAATTGGCCTGCAAGGGGTATAATGGGCTGGCAAACTATCGCGCTGTTACAAACGAGAAGAACCCGGTTGCTGACTGGCCGGCTGAACAGTTTCCAAAGGTTGAACCGTGAACGATCTGCTCCAACTCTGGCAACATCCTGATACTGATGAGACGTATATGCTGGCCGGCTGGCGGCAATGGGCTGACGCGGGCAACATGTCCTCTGGCCTGATCCAGTACCTAATCGACCAGACCGCCGCGACGCGCATCGGCTTGATCAAGCCCACTCACTTCTACCTGTTCCAGGCGCCGGGCACGCACCATTTCCTGCGGCCGGATGTGGCGCTGGAAGAGGGCTTGATCAAGTCCCACGATGTCCGCCGCAACGAGTTCCACTACTGGCGCCATGGGCGCAAAGGGGTGGTCTTCTTTCTGGGCGACGAGCCGCACCTCAACGCCGAGCTCTACGCCGAGCTCTGGCTGGACGCAGTCGAGGCGCTGGGCATCCGGCGCGTCATCTGCCTGGGCGGCGTCTATGGCTCCATGCCCTACGACCGGGAGCGCGAGATCCACGCCATCTACAGCCTGCCCCGCCTCAAGCCCGAGCTGGACCGCTACGCCGTCAAGTACAGCAACTACCAGGGCGGCTCCACCATCGGCGCCTACCTGGCCTACCATGCCGGGCAGCGCGGGATTGAGCTGGTCGATCTCTACGCCTTTGTGCCCGCCTATGATTTCTCGCAGGTCTCCAACCAGGTGCAAGGGCTGCGCATCGAGAACGACTTCCAGGCCTGGTTCGATGTCATGCGCCGCATCCGGCACATGTTCGAGCTGGAGCTGGACCTGAGCGAACTGGAGACGCGCGGGCTGGAGATGGCCTCCTCTCTGGACAGCCAGGTGGAGGAGCTCAGCCGCCGCTATCCCAAGCTCAAGGTGCGGGAGCTGATGCAGCAGATCTCGGATTCCTACGAGGAGATGCCCTTCATGCCGCTGGACGATCTGCTGGCCCGCGAGCTGGGCGATCTGCTGGACGGTCTGAGTTCCTGACCGGGAGGCCTGAACAAACGCAGGCGCCTTCCAAGTAACTGTCCAAAATTGTAACTGCTCAGCCGGCGGGTGCGAACACGTTGATTGAGTAGGCCGCCGTATCGAAATCAACGTGT
>JACSRL010000748.1 GCA_014879765.1 Anaerolinea sp.
TCCGTCGTCGGCAGCGTCAGATGTGTATAAGAGACAGGGCTAAAACTGGTCAGAAGGCGCAGGGTGATGCTTTGAGAGCAACGCATCGGTGATGCGCCAGGCCGCGCGTCCATCGCCAAAGGGGTTGACAGCCGCCGCCATCTGCGCATATGCCACGGGGTCGTCCAGGAGACGGTAGGTTTCTCCGACAATGCGTTCTGGATCGGTGCCTGCCAAGCGGGCTGCACCCGCGGCCACAGCTTCTGGGCGCTCAGTGGTCTCTCGCAGGATCAGCACAGGTTTGTTCAGACTGGGCGCTTCCTCTTGCAGACCGCCGGAATCTGTCAAGATCAGCCGGCAGCGCCGCATCAGATAGACCAGAGAACGATAATCGACCGGAGGAAGCAGTGTGATCCCCGGTTGATGCGCCAGAGCCTGGTGGACAGGGTCCCAAACTCTGGGATTGCGGTGGACAGGATAGACCACATGCACGTCTTGGCCGCGCTGACGCCCGATGTGAGCTAACGCCTGGCAGATATCAGCCAACGGCTGGCCGAAGTTTTCACGCCGATGGGCCGTGACCAAGATCCAATCCCGATCGTTCGGCAAGCTGTGCAGGGGACTTTCCGGCGGCGGCGTCCAGGCTTCGCCGACCACGGTCAGCAAAGCGTCGATGACTGTGTTCCCCGTCACGAAAATCCGATGGTCCTCGAATCCCTCACGCAGAAGATAGGAGCGGGCGGTGGCTGTGGGGGCGAACAGAAGATCGCTGACGTGGTCGGTTACGATGCGATTCATTTCTTCGGGAAAGGGATTGCGCCGATCATACGTGCGCAGACCGGCTTCAACATGGCCCACCCGCACCTGGCGATGTTGGGCTGCCAACGCCGTCATCATAACCGTGGTCGTATCTCCCTGCACCAATACCCAGTCCGGTTGCTCGTTCAGCAACACCTCGTCCATGGCTGACAGCACACGAGCTCCCAGCCCGGACAGCGATTGACCAGGCTGCATCAAGTGCAGGTCGATGTCTGGTGTGATCTGGAAGACCTCCAGCACCTGGTCGAGCATCTCACGGTGTTGAGCTGTCGCGCAGGTTCGCACTGTGCATACATCGGGCCGTGCTTGCAGAGCCTGGATGACCGGCGCCATTTTGATCGCTTCAGGACGAGTTCCGAAGACGACCAGGATACGCGGCTTGGCCTGGGACATAGACAAAACCTCTTGCTACATTGTTGGGAACGTCGACCCTTATCCTACTGTGCGGTCGTCCCGTTCTGTTCTTCATGGCGAGTGCGCGACCAGGAGAGGGTGCGATAGCGCAGACGCACCCAGAAGCCGATCCACACTCGCCACAACACGTAGAAAGGACCGACCAGCATGGCGCTATAGGCCTTGGCGGGCGCGCCGGTGGCGATCAACCCCAGGAAGGGGAAGAGTCCGGCCAGCAGTATCAGGCCAGCCGGCCACCACAGCCGGCTGGAGGGCTGAATGCCCAGGACAACCAACACAAGATGCAGCGCCAGCAAGGCGACCGAGCCCAGAGCCAACATGGAAAAGGGGGGCAGAGCCAGCTCCAGGAGCTTGTCGAAGGCGTCTCTGCTGCGCTGACGCCATGTCAGTGTCCACAAGGTGTGCAGATAGCGCCGCTGCAGGTCGAACGCGCCGCCATACCAACGCATACGCTGCGGCGTAGCCTCTTGCCAGCGCGTCACGGCCTGGCCTGAGGAGCTCGCATCTGGGGTGTAGCGAATGCGCACCCCCTGGGTCGCCAGATAGATGCCGTAGTCGCGGTCCTCAGTCAGCGATTGGGCGCCGATCCAGGGATGCTGCTCCAGTACCTGGCGGCGAAAAACCATCGCATCCCCCATCAAACGGGCAGAAAGACCCAGATTCTCCTTGGCCTGGTTGCGAATGCGGTTGTTGAGGCGCATATCTGCATCGGCCAGCGCGCTGAGGCGGCTGCTGCCTGGATTGGCGATCACATGACGCCCCTGAACCACCTGGGCGCCGGCGGCCAGCAAGGGCTGCACGGCCAGCAAAAACTGAGGATCGACCCGGCTGTCGGCGTCAAAGATGACAATGGCGTCGTAGCGACGAGGATCCGCCAGCAGGCGTTCGATCAGCCAGTCGACCGCATAGCCCTTGCGGCCGCGCGGCTCATCGGTGCGCACATGGACCAGGGCGCCAGCCGCTTCGGCGACCGCGGCCGTGTTGTCGGTGCAGTGATCGGCCACCACATGAACGTCGAAGAGTTCGCTGGGGTAATCCAACTGGCGCAGACGCTGCACTGTTGCGCCGATAACATCCTGTTCGTTGTGCGCCGGGCTCATGAGCGCAAAGCGCAGTCCGGGCGCAGCGGCATCATCGAAGCGGGAGGGTTTGCGCTCCTGGCCGGCAACCAACAGGAAATAATGATAGGCCAGACCGGCCGCGATGACTGCGCTAAAGGCGAACAGAACCAGGTCGAAGAGGATAGTCATAGGGCAATGGAATTGTCAATTGACGCGTCTTTTGTCATGCTGAGGGACATGCTCCGGCCGGTCGTCGGCGCGCACGAAGGAGACCAGCGTGACCTGATGGCGCTGGGCCAGGTGGCGCAGCATGTAATAGGCCCGCACCTTGGGGCCGGCGTCCAGCGGATAGGGGAGGACGTGGGTGAGGAGGAGGATGTTAATGGTCAATGGTCAATGGTCAATGGTCAATGGTCAATGGTCAATGGTCAATGGTCAATGGTCAATGGT
>JACSRL010000603.1 GCA_014879765.1 Anaerolinea sp.
GTCTGCCAGAAACCGGGTTTTTTCGGAAAAACCCGGTTTCTCTCTTGCATCACCATCGATGCAACACCAGCGGTGTGTCGCGGTCTGCCAGAAACCGGGTTTTTCCGAAAAAACCCGGTTTCTCTCTTGCATCACCATCGATGCAACACCAGCGGCGTGTCGCGCTGCCACGAAACTGAGCCGGAAAGGCCCTGCCAGCCCGCGTCGCCCAACCGGGCCGCGGCCTGGAGCACGGTCGCCCGGCTGACCGGCGCGCCGGCCTGGCCGGCCAGCGCGATGGCGTCCAGAAGCAGATTGGTCGCGTCGTAGGCCAGCACGGCCTGGGGCGACGGCGGCGCGCCGGCCAGCGCCTGGTAGGCGGCCACGAAATCGGTCGGCAACGCGCTGGCGTCAGGCCCGGCGCTCAGCCAACGCACGCCCACGGCCGCGTCGCCAGCCCGGCCCTGAAAGACCGTCGAACCCAGCTCAGGCCCGCCGACGAGCAAAATGCCAGGGCTGAGCTGGCTGGCCAGCGCTGCGCCGCCGGCCGCGTCGCCCAGCCAGATGACGCCGGCCGCAGCCGGGTCGGCCGCGATCGGGGCCGACGGGCCGGCCTGGCCGCTCAGAACCAGCGGTTGAGCGACGCCATCCGCGGCCAGCAGCTCCGCGCCGCGCCGCGCCAGATCGGCCGGCGCGGCCTCCAGGGCAAAGCCGCCCGGCTGCTGCTCTGGCGTCAGGCTGGCCAGCGCGATCCAGGGCAGACCGGCGTCAGCCAGCACAGGCCCGGCCGCGGCCGCGGTAGCCGCGTGCAGCGGGCCGATCACCGCCAGCACATCCTGATCCACCGCCAGGTTGGCGGCCTGGCGCTGCGCCTCCACCGGCCGGCCGTTGTCGTTCAGCGCGACCAGCGCCACCTGGCGGCCAGCCACGCCGCCGGCCGCGTTGCGCTGGCTGATGGCCAACTGCACCGCTGGCAGCACGGCATAGCCGTCGCTGCGATAGAGCTCCTCGAAGGGCGCCAGCAGCCCCAGCTTGACCACCGGCGGCGCGCCGCGGAACCCAGCCGCGCAGCCAGCCGCCAACACCAACGTCAGCAGCGACGTGACAATCAGGTGGGAGAGGGGTTTCACGAGGGAGAAATGATGAAGGATGAAAGATGAAGGATGAAGGATGAAGGATGAAGGATGAAGGATGAAGGATGAATCCAGAGTCCAGAGTCCGGAGTCCGGATTCCGGATTCATCCTTCATCCTTCATAATTCATCCTTCCAACACGCTATTGTCCGCCGTAGATCGCCACGTTGGCCTGGTGTTCGGCGTAGGTGCGGGCGAAGACGTGGCGGCCATCTTCGCCGGTGGCCACGAAGAAACAGTATTGCGTCTCGGCCGGCTGCACGGCTGCCTCCAGCGCGGACAATCCGGCGCTGGCGATGGGGCCGGGGGGCAGGCCGGGGTGCAGGTAGGTGTTGTAGGGGCTCTGCACGAACTGATATTCCTCCACCGACTGCGGCTTCCACCACCAGTCGCCGGCGCGGCCGCGCGCGTACTGCACCGTGGGGTCGGCCTGCAAGTAGCGCCCACCCACCTCCGCCTCGCACGCTCCTGACAGGCGGTTGCGGTAGACGCTGGCGATCAGCGGCCGCTCGTCGGCCTGCACCGCCTCGCGCTCGACGATGGAGGCCAGGGTCACCGCGTCGGCCAGGCTCAGGCCCGAGGAGGCGGCCGCGGCGCTCAGGCCGGGCGGCGCTTTCTCCTGGAAGTTGTCCAGCATCGCGGCCAGCAGGTCAGCCGGCTTGGCGCGCGCCGGGATGCGGTAGGTGTCGGGGAAGAGGTAGCCCTCCAGGCTGGCGCCGGCCGGCCGGCCGCGCAGGAAATCGTAGCTGCCCAGGCCCAGCGCCACCGGATCGCCCAGGCGCACGGCGGCCATGAAGCTCTCGGCGTCCATGATGCCCTCGTCTTGCAACAGCTCGGCCACCTGCTCGGCGCGCCACCCCTCGGGGATCGACACCGTGACCTCACGCACCAGTGCGTTTTGCAGCGCCTGGGCCACCTCCGGCATGGTCATGGCGGTGGCCAGCTCGAAATCGCCGGCCTCGATGCGCTGGTCGATGCCGTTGTAGCGCATGTAGAGACGGAACAGCCCGGCGTCGCTGATCAGCCCCATTTCCTGCAAACGCTCGGCCACGCTGGTGGCGGTCTCGCCCGTTTCGATGGCAAAGGGCACCGGCTGGGTGCTGCTGCCCGCGGTGGCGGCCAGCGCCGGCTGCTGCAAGCGCAGGTAGAGGCCGATCAGCGAGTCCTCCAGGTTGTCCAGGCTCAGCGCCTGGCCGGCCACCTGGCCAGAGCGCACCAGCCCCTCGGTGCTCTCCGGCTGGGCCTGCCACTGCTGGATCAGATGCTGGCGGCTCAACAGCAGACTGGCCGCCACCGCGCCCACCACCACCAGAGTGATGGCCAGGCGCAGGTAAAGACGCGGGTCCAACAGACGCAGATACCAGGGCGCGGCCGGCCGATCGGCCGGCCGCGGCTTCTGGCCGGCAAAAAGCGGCCGCCGCGCCCGCCGCGGCAACACCCGCGGCACCGGCGCCGAGCCGACCGTGCGACGTTTGACAGAAGGAGTTGGTTGGGTTGGGTTCGTCATAATGACAAGATGGCAGGGGGAGGGGGTGACAAGGTGAGGGGGTGAGGGGGTGACTCACCGCTCGGGCCGGTCTCCGACCGTGCCCGCCGCAGTTATCCGCGCTCGGGCCGGTCTCCGACCGTGCCCG
>JACSRL010000339.1 GCA_014879765.1 Anaerolinea sp.
CAGCCAGAGGGTGACGCTGAGCAGCGCCAGGATCAGCGCCGCACCCAGAATACGTCGTTGGTTGCTCATGGGAATCTCCTTGTGCTGTCGAAAAAGGGGCGGACCCCGCTGCTCCCATCGCTGCCAGAGTTGACTTCCCGGTCGGCCCCGGCGCTCTCGTCGAGTTGATGGGATTCCATTTTGCGGGTATGATAGAGACCGAAGACGCGGTGCTTCCCGAATTATAGCACACGCGGCAAATTCATATCGAATGGCGATGAAACCATGAATGACATTCTGTTGCGCCTTTATGCCAGAGAGGCCGGCCTGCGCGGGCTGGTCTGCGACACCACCGAGCTGGCGGCCGAGGCCGCGCGGCGCCACGAGGCCACGCCGATGGCCGCGGCCGTCCTGGCCGATGGCCTGACCGCGGCCGCGCTGCTGGGCGCGCTGCTCAAGGTGCAGCAGCGTGTGGCGCTCAAGATCGAGGCTGACGGCCCGCTGCGCAAACTGGTGGCCGAGGCCGACGCCTACGGTCGGGTGCGCGGCTATCTGGCCGAACCTGGCCTGGCCTGGCCATTGCCCATCGACCCCGCCGCGCAGGCCCGCGCGCTGGGCCATGATGGCCTGTTGACCATCGTCAAAGACCTGGGCCTGCGCGATCTCTACCACGGCGCGGTGGCCCTGCAAGGGGGCGACATCGGCGCCAGCCTGCTGCACTACTTCCACAAGTCCGAACAGGCGCCGACGCTGGCGCGGCTGGACGCGGCGTTGGACAGCGAAGGCGGGCTGATCGCGGCCGGCGGGTTGCTCTTCCAGCCGCTGCCCGGCGTCGATCCCGCCATCCTGGCGCGGCTGGCCGGGAACCTGGCTGACACCCCCTCGGTGGCGGCCGCGCTGGCGGCCGGCCGCACGCCGCAGCAGCTCGCAGCCCAGGCGCTGGACGGCATCGCCTACACCGTGCTGGAGGAACAGCCGCTGGCCTTCGCCTGTTCGTGCAGCCGGGAACGCTCCCGCCAGGCGCTGAAAGTGCTCAGCGCCGATGACCTGCTGGCGCTGATCGTCGAGGGGGAGGCCGTCATCGACTGCCACTTCTGCCACCAACGCTATATCTTCGACCGGGAAGAGCTGGGCGCGATCCTGGACGAGAGCGAAGCCGAGGCGCTGGAGGCGATGTTTGAGGAGGGTGATGCGTGAAACGTGAAACGTGAGGCGTGAGGCGTGACGCTTAACTCGTAACACGTAACTCGTAACCCGGAAACGACACCCGCCATTCCGGTCACGTGTCACGCCTCACGAGTCACGAAACACTGCAAACCAGAGACAACTCCCGCCATTCCGGTCACGCATCACGCCTCACGCATCACGAGCTCAGCATCCCAAAGGACCTATCGCATGACCACCATCCCCATCACCCACGTCACCCTGTACAAACACGGCGTCGGCTTTTTCGAGCGGCGGGCGCGGTTGAGCGGCGACCAGCTCAGCCTCACCTTCCGCGTCGAGGAGATGAACGACGTGCTGAAAAGCCTGACCGCCATCGACTGGGGCGACGGCCAGGTTCTGGGCATCGAGTATCCCAGCCCGCAGAGCCGCGATGAGCTGCTGGCTGGCTGCTCTATCCGTCTGAGCGACCAGCGCAGCCTGCAGGACCTGCTGGCCAGCCTGCGCGGCCGGCGCGTGCGCCTGCTGCTGGACCAGCGGGAAGCGCTCAGCGGCGCACTGGTCGGCCTGGACGACGCGCCGCAGGAGCAGCCGCTGGCCAGCGCGCTGGTCTCCCTGCTGCTGGACGACAGCGCCTCGGTGCAGGCTGTGCCGCTGGGCCGCGTTCAGGGGCTCGAGATCCTGGACGACAGCGCAGCCCGCGATCTGCGCTTTTTCCTGGCCAGTTCCCTGACGCAAGAGGCCTATCGCCAGGTGACGGTGCGCCTGACGCCGGGCGAGCATGATCTGTCGCTGAGCTATGTCGCGCCCGCGCCCACCTGGCGGGTGAGCTACCGTCTGGTGATAGACGCGGCTGCGACGGGGAGCAGCGGGGCTGCTGGGGAGAGGCAGGCGCTGCTGCTGGGCTGGGGCATCTTCGACAACCGGCTGGAGGAAGATCTGCACGAGATTTCGCTGGCGCTGGTGGCCGGCATGCCCATTTCTTTCAACTACGATCTGATGACGCCGGTCACGCCGGAGCGGCCGGAGATCAAAGATGAGAGCCGGGTGGCGGCCGGGCCGGTCACATTCGGCGCGGCCGCGCCCAAGATGATCCGCATGGCCGCCATGGCCGCGATGGCGCCGGAGGGCGCGGCCATGATGGACACGGCCGCGCCGGCCCCGCGCGGCGTCAGCGCCGATGCCCTGGCGCGCGCCGTGCCCGTGGCGGCCAGCGGCGCTGAGTTGGGCGAGCTCTTCGAGTACGCCATCGCCACGCCGGTGACTGTCGGCCGCGGCCAGTCGGCCATGGCGCCCATCGTCTCGGCCCGCCTGAGCTGTGGCAAGGATCTGCTCTACAACGGCAGCAAGCTGGCCAGCCACCCGGTGGCCACGCTGAGGCTGCGCAACAGCACCGGCCTGACCCTGGAGCGCGGCCCCGCGACGGTGATCGACAGCGGCCGCTATGCCGGCGAGGCGGTGCTGCCCTTCACCGTGGCCGACGGGGAGATCGTGGCCCCCTACGCGGTGGAGCTGGCCATCCGCGTGCGCGAGGAGAGCCAGAACAGCCGCGAGCTGCGCGGCCTGCACATCAGCGGGCACTACCTGTTGATCGAGGAATGGGATGTGCGCACGCAGCGCTATCAGCTCACCAACAGCAGCGGCCAGGCCATGACCGTGCTGGTGGAACATCCCCGCAGCGCGCACTATGAGCTGTTCGACTCGCCCGCGGCCCGTGAGCAGACGGCCGAGCATCTGCGCTTTGCCGTTGCCACACCGGCCCGCGGCGAGACGACGCTGCAAGTGCAGGAGCGTCGCCTGGTCAGCCGCCGCGAGGAGCTGCGCCGCCAGTCCGCCCAGGGGCTGGCCGGCTACCTCAAGGCTGGCCTGCTGAACACTCAGACGCACAACCGGCTGGCCGAGCTGTTGGGCCTGTGGGAGCAGATCGCGGCCCACGAGCGGCGGCTGACTGAGATCGAGCAGGAGCGACAGAAGCTCTACAGCGCCCAGGAGCAGGCGCGCAACAACATGGGCGTGCTGGGCGTGTCCGGCGCCGAAGGAGAGCTGCGCGCCGCGTATGTGGACAAGCTGCGCACCTGCGAGCGACAGTTGGACGCGCTGACCGGCGAGGAGGCCAGGCTCAAGACCGAAATCAGCCGCGTGCAGGCCGAGATCGATCAGAAGATCAAGGCGCTGGCCTGACAGCATGGCAGTCAAGACCAACGCGGTGCGCATCCTGGAGCGCGCGGGCATCGCCTTCGAGCTGCGCGAGTACAGCTATGACCAGCGCACGTTCAGCGCCGAGGATGCGGCCCGCCAGGTGGGCATGGCGCCGGAGCGGGTGTTCAAGACCCTCTTGCTGCACGGCGACCGCACCGGCTATCTCTTTGCCTTGATCCCGGCCGGCACGGAGCTCGATCTGCGCAGCCTGGCCCTGGCCTCGGGCGACAAGCGCGTCGAGTTGACGCCGCAGCGCGAGGTGCAGAGGCTGACCGGCTACCTGCGCGGCGCGGTGACCGTGTTGGCCGCCCGCCATGCCTACCCGGCGTTCATCGACGAGACGGTAGAACTGTGGCCGCAGGTGGGCATCAGCGGCGGCGCGCACGGCCTGGAGATCGTGCTGGCGCCGGCCGATCTGCTGCGCATCACCGGCGCGCAGCCGGCCGATATCGCGCGTGCCCATGCAATGCTGACAGCTCGTGACTCGTGATGCGTGATGCGTGACCGGAATTGCGGAAATCGTCTTCGGGTTGCGGGATGCGCAGCTCATCACACGTCACCCATAGCCCATGATCTGGAGACATCTCCCACCATTCCGGGTTACGAGTTA
Organism: Anaerolinea sp.; assembly: GCA_014879765.1. Classification (GTDB taxonomy): domain Bacteria; phylum Chloroflexota; class Anaerolineae; order JAAEKA01; family JAAEKA01; genus JAAEKA01. The sequence continues at coordinate 3,953 of JACSRL010000339.1, forward strand.
CGAGTTACGCATTACGTGCAGCAACAACCTCACCATAGCCACACGCTTCACGCCCCATTCTGCCCAACGAGGTTTTTCCATGTTCCGATCCGTTGCTCTGCCCCCCGGCGTACCAGGCCGGCTCTATCTGCACAGCATGCCCGGCCGCTACGAGCCTTTACAGGCCACGGTGGACGCCGCGCGCATGCGGGGAATCACCCAGGTGGTCTGCCTGACCTCGCTGGACGAGATCGAGGGCAAGGCGCCCGACTATGCGCGCGCGGTGCAGCGCAACAATCTGCCCTGGCAGCAGGTGGTCTACCCCATCGTCGATTTCGGCGTGCCCAGCGACCGCGCCAGCTTCCTGGCGCTGGTCAACGGCATCGCCGCCGATCTGCGCAGCGGCGTCAACATCCTGTTGCACTGCGCGGCCGGCATCGGCCGCACCGGCACCGTGGCCAGCTCCGTGCTGGTGGCGCTGGGCCTGTCGCCCGACGAAGCCGCGCGCAGCGTCGAAGCCGCCGGCTCCTACGCCGAGCGCCCCGAACAGGTCGAGCTGATCGAGTGGGTGAGGCGTGAGGCGTGATACGTGACCGGAATCGCGGGAATTGGCTTTGGGATGGGTGAGGCGTAACGAGTAACGAGTAATGCGTAACCGGAATCGCGGGAATTGGCTTTGGGATGCGGATTGCGGGTCATAAGCCATACATCACGTTTCACGTTTCACGCATCACGTTTCACGCATCACGCAACCCAGAGACCCCTCCCACCATTCCGGGTTACGGGTTACGCATTACTTGTTACGTTTCACGCCACGCCCCCAGCAGCGCGACCAGATCTTCGAACACCCAGGTGGGCGGGGCCGCGGCCGCGGCGAACTCGGCCGCGCGGCTGATGCCGGTCAGCACGGCCGCGCTGCGGATGCCGGCGTTGTGTGCGCCCAGGATGTCCGTCTCGTAGCGGTCGCCCACCATTACCGTCTCGTCGGGGGTCACGCCCAGGCTGCGCATGGCCTGGTGGAAGAAATCGGCCTCGGGCTTGCCGATCATGGGGGGCGTGACGCCGGTGGCAGCCTGCAAGAAGGCGATCAGCGCGCCGGCGCCTGGCTCGACGCCGCGCTCAGTGGGGATCGACTTGTCCGGGTTGCTGGCGATGAAGGGGCAGCCGCGGCCGATGGCCAGCGTCGCCTCGGCCAGCCGGGCATAGGTGACGGTGCGGTCCAGCCCGGCCACCACCAGCTCGGCCTGCCGGTGCTCATCCACCAACCGGAAGCCGCCCTGGCTCAGCGCCACGCGCAGCCCATCCTCCCCCACCACCAGAATGCGCGCGCCGGCCGGATAGCGATCTTGCAGCCAGAGGGCAGTGGCCTGGGCCGAGGTGAAAATATGCGCCGCATCGATGGCCAGTTGCATCGGCGCCATCTTGGCCGCCAGTTGCTCAGGTGTGCGGGTGGCGTTGTTGGTCAGCAGCAGATAGGGGGTCCCGCTGGCGTTGAGCGCGTCGATAAACGCCCGCGCGCCCGGCAGCGGCTCCGATCCGCGATACAACACGCCGTCGCCGTCCAGCAAAAAGGCGCGGGCGGAGGAGAGGGAGGGGGGTGTGGTCATGGCAGGTGGTGCGTGATGCGTGATGCGTGATGCGTAATGCGTGATGCGTGATGCGTGATGCGTGATCGGAATGGTGGCAGGAGTGTGTGAGGATGGGGCGTGACGAGTAACGAGTAACTCGTAACCGGAGGATAGTTTTTACGTTATGAAACGAGTGTGTTCAAAATGGTTAAACCGACAAGACTTCGGAAGTCGCCGGTTGAAGCTATGTCAGGTTTTTGATGGCAAAGGACTTTGCTCACAGGACTTGATGACTTCCGAAGTCTGGGGCGTCAACTACGCATCACGTAACCAGAAACCCGTCACCCGAATGCACTTCCGGGTTACGGGTTACGCATTACTCGTTACGCATCACTCTCCACATCCCTGGCGGCGGTTGCCACGGCCCAGCCTACCAGGCCCCACGTGCCGCCGGAGATCAGCAGCGCCAGCAGGATGCTCAGCGGGTTCAGCGGCACATTGCCGCGGGCGATGCCGATCAGCGTCAGCGCGATGGCCAGCGCGGCGGCGATGAGGCCGATGCGCAGGGGCAGGGAAAGGCGCTTCCAGCGCGGGGACTTGTCAGCGGTCGGTGTGTTCATCGGGGATCAGGGTCTCCTGGAACCAGTCGAAGCGCATCTGGCGCGAGTCGACGTCGTCGGGATCGTCCGCGGCCGGCAGCGCGCCGGCGTGCAGTTGCAGATATTCGCCGAAGGTCTCAGGGCTGCGGCTGAGGCGCACGCCGTTTTGGCCCACGACGAAGAAGAGGGCGTCCCCTTCGGCCACGCCCAGCGCGTCTATCACCTCAGGCGGCAGCACCACCCGGTGGCGGGTTCCAACTTTGGCGATGCGAATAATCATGGGCTTGCCATCTCCTGCCGGTCGCTGCACCTTCCCAAACCATGGCGCTGGCGCACCAGGGGTCTCGCTGCGGCCCGCTCACGAAGCCTTGCGCACATCCTCGACCACCAGTTGCAGCTTGCTTTCGCCGTTCCAGGTGTTCTTTTCCAGCGCATAGACCAGATCGACGTGGGCGGGCAGCTTGCCGTGCCAATGGCCTTGGCGAAAGGCGATGGCGTCGAAGGTGATGCTGGCCCGCGAGCCGGCCGCGGGGTCGCTGACGGTCAACTTGAGATGTGCGCCGTCCGCGCCCACCTTGCGCGTGTCGCGCACCAGCACCCGGCGGCTGAGCAGGCGCGGCTGGGGGTTGGCGTAGCCTGTCGGCTCCATCTCCTGCAGCTTGCCCAGCCTGGCAAAATCCAATTCGCCCAAGGAGACCTCGTCGTCGATCAACAGCGGCGGGCGCAGATCCTTTTCGGCCAGCTCCTCGGCCGCCAGCGCGCGCAGGCGGCTGGTCAGCGCGGGCAGCTTGCGGTTGTCCACCGTCAGGCCGGCGGCCGCGGCGTGGCCGCCGTGGCGCACCAGCAGCCCTTCCTGCGCGCAGCGGTCCAGCGCGGCCGTGATGTCGAACTCGGCAATGCTGCGCGCGCTGCCGCGGCTCTGCTGCGGGCCCAGCTCCATGACGATGGCCGGCCGGTAGTACTGCTCCACCAGCCGGCCAGCCACCAGGCCCACGATGCCGGCCAGGAACTGCTCGCTGGCCGCCACGTGCAGCAGGCTCTCGGCCCCGTCAGCCTCGATCTGCGCCTGGGCCTGCTCGAAGGCCTCGGCTGTGACTTGCTGGCGGCGGGCGTTGAGCGCGTTGAGCTGCCCGGCCAACTGGCTGGACTTGAACACGTCGTCGGTCGCCAGCAGCTCGTAGCTGAGCATGGCGCTGTCCAGCCGGCCGGCCGCGTTGAGCCGCGGCCCCAAGGCAAAGCCGATAGTCGTCGAGGTAATCTGGCCAGGCGCCGCGCCTGCCACCCCCATCATGGCCTGCAGGCCAGGCCGCTGGGTGCGGTTGAGCCGCGCCAGGCCGCGCTGCACCAGGGTGCGGTTCTCGTCCAGCAGCGGCGCCAGGTCAGCCACCGTGCCCAGCGCCACCAGGTCCAGCAGATCGCCCTCCTGCAAATCCACGGCAAGGCCGTTGCGTATGGGCGTCTGGGCATGGGAGCGGAGCAGCGCCTGGGACAACTTGTAGGCCAGGCCGACGCCGGCCAGCCCCTTGAATGGATAGGGGCAGTCGGGCCGCTTGGGGTTGATCGCGGCCAGGGCAGGGGGCAGTTGCGGGCCGATGGAATGGTGGTCGGTGACGATCACATCCAGCCCCATGCGGTTGGCAAAGGCCACCTCCTCCACCGAGCGGATGCCGCAGTCCACGGTGATGATCAGGTTCTGCCCCTCGCGGGCCAGCTCGGCCAGCGCGTTGATGTTCAGGCCATAGCCCTCGTCGACGCGGTGGGGGATGTAGGGCCGCACGAAGCCGCCCAGCGCGCTCAGGGTCTGCACCAGCAGCGCGGTGGCGGTCACGCCGTCCGCGTCGAAGTCGCCGTAGACCACCATGCGCTCCCCCTGGCGAATGGCGCGGCGGATGCGGGTCACGGCCTCGTTCATCCCCTTGATGCGGAAGGGATCATCAGGCCGCGTCTCGCCGGAAAGGAAGGCCTCCACCGCGGCCGGGTCGGTGATGCCGCGGTTCCACAACAACTGCACCAGCAGCGGGTCTATGTGGGAGAGACGGAGAAAATGGTGGTCAGGGGCTTTCGGATGAACGATCCAGCGCTTGGGTTGGCGGGCCATGGGTACAAACTGCTTTCAAACAATGGGTGGGCAGTCGGGTGATTTTTGCCCAATCAGAAGATCACCGCAAGGGCGTGATCATTGCGGCTAAATAGTCCATCTCAGTCCAAGCTGCAATGAACTCTGTCCGTGTAACAGTGACTGGTCCCGAGGGCAACCACGGATCGTGTAGAAACACGTGAGTCTCAGCTATGCCTGTTAGCAGGCAGGCATGAGAAACGTTTTCCGACCAGTACCCCAGGAAACCTGTTTTGAGCAAGACAATTGGGGGAATGTTACGCTCAAGCGCACTGCGCAACAGAGAAAGGGACACAGAGTCATAGACGACCCGATAACCAAGTCGCTCTAACCGAAGAATCCTGCTGGCTGGAGCGCCATATGATGGATCGATACCCAACAGACTGACCAACTCCTGTTCACTGCGAAGATCACCAGCATATGCCAGCACCATTCGAGCGCAGACAGCCAGGCACGTTGCCTCACTGCTTTGGCGAAGATGTGTCACTGGTAGCAAGATAGGTGGCATTTCGCTGGATTCTCGCAATTGTCAAGTCATCGGCATCAATAGCACCGGTTTGGGCATCCACGCTGATCACGCCGGTCTGTCCCAACTCACCCTTGCCGGGCATCGTCAACAACACCGGAACACGCCAACGCAGTGGTTGATCAACGACAAGCTCTGGTTCGCCAGCGCACAGCAAATTGCCGATCTGTGACACGACAAATCGATTGACCTTTTGGCGTGCGGCCAGCGATCCAACGAGGATTTGGCCTGACACCCGGATATTGATGTCAAGTGTAACCGGTTCGGGCATAGTCAACCCGGCAAGCGCCACGTTCATGTGTTGGACACCATCCTTTCGCTACAGTGCTTCTATTGTACATGATTGGAGTCGCAGTGACAAACGTTGGCATCAGTGCTTCAACGCGGCCGGGCCTCGTAGTGCTCAGAGCGCAGCCAGGCGCGCAGCGTGGCGCGGTAGATGGCGCGCTCGAAATAGCCGCCGGTGGGGGAGAGACGATCATAGCCCTTGTGCAGCAGCGGTTCCAACAGCGGCATGAGCTGCTGGGCGTAGTGGCGCATGCACGCTTCCGGGTGAATGCCGGGCCAGGAATAGCAGGACACCACCGCGCGGCGCTGCTGGCTGGGGATCGAGGCCGGCACGGTCGCGTCCCAGTCGGGATCGTCAGGCAGGAAGATGTACCTGTCCAGGCTGCCCTGGGGGATCCCCTCCACCCCGCGCACCACCGGCGGGTCAGCGTCCAGGGTGTACGGATCCACGGCCAGATCGGTGATGACCGCGTGCTCCGGCAGCCAGGCGATCCAGGCGTTGGGTACCACCGGCTGCGATGGGTCGCGGCGCTGCACCGCGTCCACCAGGATATCGGCCTGTTCGAAGAGCCGGCGCATGGTCCGCGCGTTGTCGGTGACGTTGCGCCCCACCGCGATGGCCAGCCCGCCCGCGCCGTGGGTCTCCATGTGCTGCCGGTTGCGCGCCACATCGCCCAGCTTGGTGGCCGCCTCGACCGCGTGCTTGCCCACCATGCCTGTGCCCAGGATCAACACCCGGATCGGCTCGCCATCGGGGCGGCGCAGATCTGGCCAGCGGCGCTGCAAGACGTCGAAGGCCGCCTCCAGCCCATTCCAGGCCACGGCCTTCATGTTCTCCACCAGGCGCAGGTTGTTGTCAGCCACGATGCTGTCCATGGAGATGGCCTGAATGCCCCGCCGGCGCAGCAGATCGACGCGTTGCGGCCGGGTGGGGTAGTGCAGCATGGAGAGCAGGCCCGCGCCGGCCGGCATCAGCGCGAACTCCTCCGGCGTCGGCGAGCGCAGCACGATCACCAGATCCTGCTGATAGGCCTCTTCGTGACTGCACATCCGCACCAGCTCGTTGCCCTGGCGGTAATCGTCGAAGGTAAAGCCGGAGCGCGAGCCGTAGCCATCCTCCACATAGACGTTCAGGCCATGCTGGGCCAGGTGCTGAATGAACTCAGGCAGATAGACGCGTCGTTCGCCAGGTTCTTTCATCATGCGGGGAAAGCCAATGCTGTGGGGCGGGGTCATCTTACACCTCCTCAGGAAACTTCATGCTCGCGCCGGTCTTTGCGAAGCACCCCGGACGGGGCCGACCGTGCCCGTCAGGACGCACCATGCTCGGGCCGGTCTTTGCGAAGCACCCCGGACGGGGCCGACCGTGCCCGTCAGGATGTCCAGCGACTCAATTGTGCGCGGGCAATGGCCCGCTCGAAAAAACGCCCGTGGGGGTCGATGCCCCCCAGCCCGCCGTGGCCGATCAGCGCGCGCATGATCGGCCGCAGTTGATGGCCATAGACCTCCATGCACGCCTTGGGATGCAGGCCGGGCCAGGAATAGCAGGAGACCACAGTGCGGCGCTGCTGGGCCGCGGGGTGGGGGCCTCCCTGGTTCCAGGCCGGATCGTCGGGCAAGAAGATGTACTGGTCCAGATTGCCCTGGGGAATGCCCTCGATCCCCTTGACCTTGGGCGGATCGACGGTGTAGTCGCTGGGGTCCACCGAGAGATCGACCAGCACCGCATGCTGCGGCAGATAGGCCAGCCAGTCGTTGGGGATCACCACCTGGCTGGGGTCGGGGCGCTGCGTGGCGTCCACCAGGATGTCGGTGGTGGCCAGGATCTGGCGCATGGCCGCGTGATGGCCGGTCAGATCGTAGTCCACCGCGGTGACCTGCACCCCCGGCGCGCCCAGCTCGACCATGCGGCGGCGCAGCGCCTCATCGCCGTAGCGGATGGCTGCGCCCATCACCTGGCTGCCCACCGCGCCGGCGCCGATCAGCGTCAGCTTGATGGGCGGCCGCTGCGGGCTGAGGAAACCAGGGGCCGGATAGCTCTCGGACAGCACCTGGAAGGCCACCTCGACGCCATTCCAGGCCACCGAGCGCAGATTCTCGATCAATCGCCGGCCCACGTCATCCTTGATCGAGTCCAGCGAGATGGCTTCCAGCCCGCGCCGGCGCAGATCAGCCACCCGCTCCGGTCGGGTGGGATAGTGGCACATGGTGATCAAACAGCCGCCCGGCCGCATCAGGTCGATCTCAGCGTCGCTGGGATAGCGCACCACCAGCAGGTAATCCTGGCCGTAGACCTCATCCAGCCCGGCGAAGCGCACCCCCGGTGCGGCGCGGCGATAGTCACCCGCCCGATAGCCCATGCCCGCGCCATAGCCGGTTTCCAGCGTGACCTGGGCGCCCAGCCGCTCCAGGCGGCCGACGAAAGAAGGCAGAAAGGCGCGACGTTCGCCGGCCTCGTGATGCATCTGCGGCAATCCGATGGTGAACAATGACGGCATGGAAACACTCCCTTGTGCAACGTTGCAATCCGGTGGATCGTCGGTGATCCAGGTTGCCTCAACCATGCCGGTTGTTGCGCAGCGCCACGTGACGCGAGGGCAACGTGACCCGGAAATGCTGGCTGTCGCTGTGGAATTCCGCCGGCGGCGAGCCGAGAGCGGCCATCTCCTGCCGGATCAGGACGAGCCCGCGACCGACGGTCGTCATCCGGCCCATCTGGCGCAGCACCTCGGCGATCACCGGATTGCGCCGCAGCGACTCGCCGCCGGCCAGCACCTGCTCCAGGGTCAACCCAGGCAGCAATCCACCGGGATTCTGGATCTCCAGCCGGTCGTCGTAGAGTCGCACATACACTTGGGCGGGCAGGGCGTAATCCCGGTGGGCAACGGCGTTGGCTACCGCTTCGTGGGCTGCTGCCAGCGGATATTCCGGCACATCCTGCTCCTCGAAGTGGGTGCCTCGGTCAACCAGCAGGCGCGCCACACGCAGGTTGCGGCGAAGAAACGCCTCCGCCTGCTCGATGGCCCGCAAAGCCGGCCCCTCGCTGTCCATACGATCCACAATGGGTGAAGCGATGTCGTTGCCGCTGAAGCGCAGCGCAGTGACGCGCCAGACCGGCTGCAGCCATTCGGGGTGCAGGCCAAAGAGCACACAGCCAGCAACGGTCGGTGTCGGGGCATTCGCGCGTCGCAAGGCGAATTTTTGGCCAATGGCCAATGCTTCCAGTGTCAGGCCTGGCTGATCCAGAGCGCCAGGCGCCCGCGCTGAGAAGTACTTGCGCAGGGCCGCTTCATCGAGATCGCTCCAGGTTGTGTCCGGACAGGCCGTGGTTTCGTAGACATCAGGCGTCTCGCGTAGCGTGAGCAGCCTGATCTCTTCGGCAGAGGCCCGCCGCGTCTGGCGGCCGTGGCGCACGAACACTGCTCCGCCTTTAGCGTGCATTCGACCCGTTGCGTCCACCTGCGCCACGACCAGCGCACCCTCATCCCGCCTGACGATTTCGACAGTTGGTGACAGTGATGGGCTGACAGCCTCGCGGCAGGCGCTGAGCACGCTCTCGACGGTCTTGTCGGCGTCCCGCAGGCCGACGATCTGACCGCGATCGCTTACGCCGATCAGCACGCGTCCGCCAGCGGTGTTGGCAAACGCCGCCAGACTCTCGATGACGCGGGAACTGTATTTTTCCTTGAACTCAGTGTGTTCGCCTTCACCGTCGGCCAACCAAGCGGCGATGGTGTCAATGATCATGTTCATTGCGTGCTCCAGGGGCTGTCTCGTCAGGCCAGAGTATAACATGGCGTCTTGGCGCTGCAAAATCACCCTCGAACCGGGCGCCGCGGTTTTCGGGTCACGCATCACTCGTCACGCCTCACGGCGCCACCCGACTCAGGTCACGCGGAAACAGCGTCGCCAGCCGCAGGTTGGGCAGCTCCAGCAACTGCATCAGCAGCCGCTCCAGGCCGATGGCGAAGCCGCCGTGGGGGGGCATGCCGCAGCGAAAGGCTTCCAGATAGCTCTCGAAAGGCGCTGTCGGATAGCCGGCCCGCTCCAGCGCGGCCAGATAGTCGCCGTAGCGGTGTAGCCGCTGCCCGCCGGTGATCAGCTCCACGCCGCGAAAGAGCAGGTCGAAGGAGTTGCTGTAGCCAGGCCGGCCAGGGTCGGGGTGCGTATAGAATGGCCGCTTGACCATGGGGTAGCCGGTGACGAAGAGGAAGTCGCTGCCGTGCTGCTCCTGCGCCCAGGCGCCCAGCCAGCGCTCGTCCTGGGGTGACAGGTCCGGCTCGCCGCGCACGTCCACGCCGTGGCGCTGCAAGATCAGCTCCTGCGCCTCGGCGAAGTGGATGTGCGGGATCGCAGCCGGTGTGACCGGCAGACGCGCCTCCAGCAGCGCCAGCTCGGCCGCGCAGTTGTTCTCCAGCCGGCTGAGGATGCCCGCGATCACCTCCCTCACCAGCGCCATGACGGTGAAGTGGTTCTCGATGAAGCCGAACTCCACGTCCAGGCTGACGTACTCGTTGACGTGGCGGGTGGTGTCGTGCGGCTCGGCGCGGAAGACCGGCCCCACCTCGAAGACCCGCTCGAAGACGCCCACCATGATCTGCTTGTAGAACTGGGGACTCTGCGCCAGGTAGGCGGGGCGGCCGAAATAGTCGAGTTGGAAGACGTTGCTGCCGCTCTCGGTGGCCGAGGCCACGATCTTGGGGGTCTGGATCTCGCTGAAGCCACGCGCACCCAGCACAGCGCGGAAGCCGGCCATGGCCTCGGCCGCCAACCGGAAGACCGCGCGCCGCGCCGGGTGGCGGTTGGCGACCACCGCGTGATCCAACAGCGTGGGCAGGCTGGCCTTGAGCTGGCGCTTGTGCAGCGGCAGCGGCAGCGCCTCCGTCACCGGCGTGATCGCCGCCACGGCCAGTTGACGCAGTTCCACGCCGCCCGGCGCCTGGGCTTCGGCCGTGACCGTGCCCTCCAGCGCCAGCACCGTCTCCAGGCCCGCGCCGGCCGCCAGCAGCGGCGCCAGCTCCGCCTCATCCTCGCTGACGGCCTGCACCGTGCCCCAGCCGTCGCGCACGACCAGGAAGGTCACGCCGCCCATGCGCCGCAGCGCGTGCAGCCAGCCCTGCACCCGCACGCGCTGGCCAATGTGTTCTTTGATTTGTGTGGTTGGTATTCGGTCCATGTTTACCTCTGTGTAAATCCGTAACGAGTAACTCGTAACTCGTAACCGGAGGGTTGTGCCGCGGTGGAGATTGGCTCTGAATTACGAGTAACCCGTAACCGGAAAATCATGCCATGGCGGAGACCATCTCCGGGTTACGAGTTACTCGTTACGAGTTACGCAAAACGCCCTCATCCTACAGGAGGACGAGGGCGTTGCAAAACCTTCGTGGTGCCACCACCATTTGCCCCGGCTGGGGCCTTGGCCGGCTCAGCGCCCAGACGGCGGTGTGAGGGGACGAAGCCGTTGCGCGGTAACGGGCGCATCCCGGAGCGGGCTAGTGGCCAGCGAGCAGTAAACAGTGGGCAGTGGGCAACTCAATCTCCGGCACGGTTCACCCTCTACTGGTCTGTCAACTGCTCGTGACGTTCACCCGTCGGCTCAGGGGTGTCATCGCAGGGGGCCGGCGGCGACGCTTGCAGCTTGAACGTCGCTCTCTGGACGCCGGAGGGATCCCTTCGACCTGTCCCCGTCACAGCCGATGGCTCTGTTCGATTGTGGCGCCATGGTAGCACCGATGGCGCAAGCTGTCAACTGTGCATCTGGACAGCATGGCGCTTCCGGGGCTATAATGGCTGTCTCTTATACACATCTGACGCTGCCGACGACG
>JACSRL010000369.1 GCA_014879765.1 Anaerolinea sp.
AGGGCCTGGCTCCCAGCCGCTGAGGCGGCTTTGTGTGTTCAGACCGGGAATTCCATTCCCGGATTCCCCCCGATCAGTCCATTGACAAAATCACATACGAAATCTTCAACGCATTCACAAAATCACATATAAAATCTTCAATCCATTGACAAAATCTCAACCCTGTGCGATAATCGGGCCATGTACCAACGAATCATCGAACAGCGTCTGGCCGGCCTGCTGGAGCGGCCGGAGATCCTTGTGCTCTATGGCCCACGCCGGGTCGGCAAGACGACCCTTTTGCAGAAGCTGTATGGCCAGGTGAGTGTCGCCGCGCCGGCCGCCAGCTATTCGCTGGACGACCCCACCGCGCAACAGATCTTCGCCGAGCCGTCGACGGCCCGCTTACAGCGCATTTTCACCGAGCTGGGCTTCGATCCCGATCGGCGCGCCTATCTGTTTCTGGACGAGGTGCAGGGCTTCCCCCGGATCGACCTGCTGCTCAAGCTGGCCTTCGATCACTTCCCGCACGTCAAGGTGGTGGCCACCTCCTCCTCGTCGCTGCTGTTGTTGCAGGGGCTGACCGACAGCCTGGCCGGCCGCAAGTTCTTCATCGAGCTGCTGCCTCTGACCCTGGGCGAATACGCCGGCGTCGAGGTGGACGACTTCTTTGCCTTCCCTGAGCGCATCACCCAGGCCGCCAGCCTGAACGAGACCGCGCGCAGCTTTGCCGTCTACGGCTCCTACCCCGAAGTGCTGAGCCTGCCCAGCCCGGCTGATCGCGCTGCCAAGCTGCGTGACATCCTGGAGAGCACCCTCTACAAGGATATCTTTCTGCTGGAGAACCTCAAAGCGCCGCAGGTCTTGGTCAAGCTGGTCACGCTGCTGGCCTATCAGATCGGCAGCCTGGTCAATCTCAACGAGCTGGCCACGCAGCTTGGTATCACGCGCAACACGGTGGATCAGTACATCAGCATCCTGGAGAAATACTTCCTGGTCTTTCGCCTGCCGCCGTTGAGCCGCAACCTGCGCAACGAGATCAACACCAAGCACAAGGTCTACTTCTGGGACTTGGGCCTGCGCAATGCGGCGATCAACCGTTTCTTTCCTTTCGAGGGGCGCGATGACCGCGGCGCGCTGTTCGAGAACCTGATCGTGGCCGCGATCCTCAAGCGCAATCTCTATGCCCAGCGGCCCCACAACGCCTATTTCTGGCGCACCTACCAGGGCTACGAGATCGATCTGGTGTTGGAGAACACGCGCCAGCCTGAAATCACCGCCTTGCAGATCACCACCACGGGTCGGGCCTCCTTTTCCCAGAGCTTCGACAGCTACCAGCCGGCGCAGCGGCTGGTGGTAGACCTGCAGAACGCCTATCGTTTCTGCTGGTGACTCCGCGCCGTCATCCAGCCGTCTTCTGAAAATACCTCACCAGCCCCTGCACACACATCTCCGAGGGCACGATCAGCTCGAAGCGGGTGGCGGCTGCGGCGTCGACGCCGTCGGCCAGGGCGCGGGCCGCGATCCAGGGTTTGTAGGCGTCGATGATGGCCTGGCTGGCCTGGCCGGCCTGCCAGTGGGCGCGTACGAAGTCCGCCGCGCTGGCCAACTGCGCCCCGACGGTCTGCAAATGCACGCCGGGCTCTTCGCTCACCGGCCCGAAATGGGTGGGGAGAAGCTGGTCAGGGCGCAGATCGGCCAGCCGCGCCAGGCTGCCGCGCCAGGCCGCCAGATCGATCTCCGGCGGCGGCGTGGGCACCCGCACGTGGGGCAGCGCGGGGAAGTGGACCGCCGCCACGTCGCCGGCGAAACAAAGCCCCTGCCACACGTAGGCCAGGTGATGCCAGGCGTGCCCCGGGGTGTCCACCGCTGTCACGCGCAGCCCGGCCGCGTCGATCACCTCGCCATCGGCCACCGCGCGCACCTGGCTGGCCGGCACGGGGATGGTCTCCCCCCACAGCCGGTCCATCTCCGCGCCGTAGATGCGGCCGGCCGAGGCCAGCAGCTTGCCGGGATCGACCAGGTGGGGGGCGCCCACGGCGTGGACATGGACGGTCGCGCCCGTCTCCTGCGCCAGCCAGCCGGCCGCGCCGGCGTGATCCAGATGGATGTGGGTCACCAGGATGTCGGTCACCTGGGCCAGCTCGATGCCCAGCCCGGCCAACCCGGCCTTGAGCGCCGCATAGGCCGAGGCCGGCCCGGTCTCGATCAGCGCCACGCCGCGCGGCCCGCGCAGCACATAGCTGGCGATGACCTGGGGCTGGCCCTGGAAGTTAAGGTCGATGATGTCGATCATAGCGCGTGCTCCTTTCGGCTCAAGACTTGAGGATTCCTCGCTTGGATGTCCCGATTATAAGCCAGCCCGGTGCGCTGCGGAAATACAGGCTGGCGATGACGTTGACGAAATGACCTATAGATGCTACACTCGCAGACCGATACTCACTGGATGATACACGTAGATGAGGTGTGTAATCATAGCAATGCAGCCATCGAAACGTGTGCAGGTTCTCCTTCCCCCAGAGACTTACCAGATTCTTCAGCGTCTGGCCGCCAAAGAAAAGCAATCGGTATCTGCCCTGGTACGCCAGGCTGTTGAAGAGCAACTTATCAAGGAGGTGCGTCTGGCGACAAAAGCCGAAGCCCTCACGCGCCTAACAGCCATGGATCTACCGGTAGACGACTGGAACGTTTTAGAAGCTGAGATCATGGATGGAAGGTACCGTGCCCATGACGACTAAACATTCTCTGGAACCGGTAGTATTTGTGGATGCCAATATCCTCTTATAACCCATCATCGAAGCCAACCCCCACCGACAACGCATGACAAATTCCGACCTTCTCCCCGCCGGCAAACTGCCCAATGTCCTGCTGGACCACCTCCTGCGCCGCTTCAGCGTCACCGACCCGCGCCTGCTGGTGGGGCCGCAGATGGGGGTGGACGCGGCTGTGATCGACATGGGCGCCACCTGCCTGGTGGCCAAGACTGACCCCATCACCTTTGCCACCGATGCCATCGGCTGGTACGCGGTCAACGTCAACGCCAATGACATCGCGGTCATGGGCGCCACCCCGCGCTGGTTCATGGCCACGGTGCTGCTGCCGGCCGGCAAGGCCACCCCTGCGCTGGCTGAGGCCATCTACGAACAGATCGCCATGGCCTGCGCGGAGCTGGACGTGGCCCTGGCCGGCGGCCACACCGAGATCACCGTGGGGCTGGACCGGCCCATCGTCTCCGGTACCATGCTGGGCGAGGTGACGCCAGAGCGGCTGCTGCGCTCCTCCAACGTGCAGCAGGGCGACGACCTGGCGCTGCTGGGCGCCGTGCCCATCGAGGGCACCGCGCTGATCGCGCGCGAGAAGGAGGCCGACCTGCTGGCGCGCGGCTTCGATTTGAGCTTGATTCGACGGGCGCAGGGCTTTCTGCACGAGCCTGGCATCAGCGTGGTGCGGGCCGCGCAGTTGGCGGCCCGCGCGGCCGCGGTGCATGCCATGCACGATCCCACCGAGGGGGGGCTGGCCACCGGCATCTGGGAGATGGCGCAGGCCTCAGGCGTGGGCATGGCCATCGACTTCGACGCGGTGGCTGTGCCGCCAGAGAGCCAGGCGCTGTGCGCGGCCTTTGGGCTGGACCCGCTGGGGCTGATCGCCTCCGGTGCGCTGCTGGTGGCCCTGCCGCCGGATCAGACCGGCCGGCTGCTGGACGCGTGCCAGGCCGCGGGCATCCCGGCTCAGATCATCGGCCAGGCCACGGCTCCCGGACGCGAGCTGACCGCCCAACGCGGCGGCCAGCCAATCCCCTATCCTCAATTTGCTTTCGATGAAATCACGCGTGTCTTCGGGTGATGCGCTGGGGTGTACAACGGCGGGCTCGGTCGGCCCCATCCGGGGTGCTGCGCAAAGACCGGCCCGAGCAGCAGTGAGCATCAGTTGGGGGGGTCAGGGCTGGTCCTGGTGGCATTCCGTGCAGACCTGGGGATCGACGGCGAAGGAGTGGCCGGTGATGGCATGGCCGCTGACGGCCTGGCTGGCCTGGTCGGCCGGTCGGGCGAGGTGGCAGGCGATGCAGACGATCCGCTCACCCTTGTGAACCCGATGCATCGCGTCCTGCGTGCCCTGTTGATGGCAGCCGGCGCAGAGGGCATCGGTGCTGGCCTTGACGCGCGTGCGCTGGGCGTGTACCTCATGGCAGGCGACGCAGGCGATGCCGGCCTGGCCATGCCGGCTCGATTCCCATTCGGCCAGGGTGCTGGTGTGGCAGGCGCCGCACAGCTCCTGCGAGGCGGCCATCTCCATGCTCTGCCCCGGATGGCTGGCGCGGTAGGGGCCGTGGCAAGCCTCGCAGGTCACGCCGGCCATGACAAACTGGCCTGTGAGCGCGTTGTAGCCGGTGGCATGGCAGGCGAAGCACTCGCCCGGCTCTGCGGCCTCGTGCATCAGCTCCCGAAAGGCGGGATTGAAGGAGGCCTTGGCGTGGGTGGTGTCAGACCAGGCGTGGAACTCAGCGGGGTGACATTCGGCGCACTGCTGCGGGCCGCGAAAACCGGGCGCCAGACTGCCCAGGCTGCCGGCGTCGGGCAAAGGGGCGCCCACCCCGGCCTGCCCCGCGGAGACGTAGACGGTGAGGGTAACAGAGGCAATCAGAATGAGGGCGGAAAGAAGCAAAGCCAGCCAGGGGCTATGACGCCTCAGGCTGGCAGCGGTTGTTCGATTCATGGTGTGAAGCGCACAAGATCAGGCCAAAACTCCTGGCGATTGGGCGGGGCGCATCAGAGGCGGCTGTCGGCAGCGGCGCCGGTGGGCTGGGTGGATGGCTCCGCAGCAGGCTCGGCCTGGGCGCCAGTTTCCGCCTCGGCCTGCCATTTGGCATCCAGTTGCTTCAACCCGTAGGCAATGGCTCCCGTAACCAGCAGCGGCACGCCCAGCCGCAGAACAAACAGCAGAACCAGTATCATAGCGTTGGGCAGGCTTTCCATGATGTCACCTTTCCTTTGGCCGGGGATCGGCCCTTGATTTCTTGATCTGACGTGTCGGTGTAGATCGCTTCTTAGCTTTCACTGACAGCATATCACGTTGTGAGCAAGGAATCAATCGGGCGATTCCCCCATCTTTTGGCGTGGGTGACTTCCCTAGTTTTTGGCCTGCCGCATGGGTGTTTAGGGTCCACCCACGGTGATCAAGCCTTTCTCGATGGCATATTTCACCAGTTCCACGCGGTTGTGGAGCTGCAGCTTGCGCATGATGTTCTCGCGATGGCGATCGACCGTCTTGATGCTGATCACCAGCGCGTCGGCGATCTCACGGTTGGAATTGCCCTCGGCGATGAAGGTCAGCACCTCCTGCTCGCGCGGGGTCAGCTCCTCGCGCGTCTCCGGCGCGCTGCTTTCGCTGCGGTGCAGAAAATCTTTGACCAGCAGGCGGGCCAGCGAAGGATAGATGTAGACATCGCCCTGGTTGACGATGCGAATGGCCGACAACAGGTCGTCGGGCGCGGCCCGCTTGGGCACATAGCCCGACGCGCCGGCCGCCAGCATCTCGAAGAAATACTCCTCGTCCTCGTGCATGGTCAGCGCCAGCACGGCAACCTTGGGCTGCGCAGCCTTGATGCGCCGCGTGGCCTCGATGCCGCCGATGCCAGGCATGGCCACATCCATCAAGATCACGTCGGGCCGCAAGGCGTTGGCCAGGGTCACGGCCTCCTCACCGCTGCTGGCCTCGCCGATGATCTCCACCTCCGGCTCGGCTGAGAACAACATGCGCAGTCCGGCGCGCACGATCTGATGGTCATCTACCAGTAACAAGCGAATGGTTGACACGGTTCAACTCCGGCGATGTAGGCAGGGTTACGGCGATGCAGGCGCCTCGTCCCGGCGATGAGTCGATGGTCATCTGACCGCCGATCAAACTGGTGCGCTCCCGCATGCCCAACAGGCCCCAGCCAGCGTTGCGGCCGGTGCGCTGCAGCGCCCGCTCCGCATCGAAGCCGCTGCCGTTGTCCTGCACAGTCAGGTGCAGCGCGGCGGGGGTGAAGCTCAACACCACCGTGACCTGCGTCGCGCGGGCATGTTTGGCGATGTTGGTCAGCGCCTCCTGGGTGATGCGAAAAAGCACCGTCTCGTATTCGGCTGGCAGGCGATAGGGGCTGCCCTCGACCACCAGCTCGGTGGGCAGTGAGCGCCGCTGCTGATAGCTTTGCACGTACCATTTCAGCGCCGCGGGCAGCCCCATGTCGTCCAGGATCTGCGGCCGCAGATCGGCGATGATCTGGTGCAGCTCGCCCAGGGCGTTGGTGCTGTAGCCCTTGATCTCACGCACCGGCTCGATCAGGCTGGCCGGCGCCACGCCCTCCTGTTCCAGGCGCATCTCGACGCCGCGCAGGCCCAGGGCGATGGCGGTCAGCGACTGCCCGGTGGCGTCGTGCAGCTCGCGGGCGATGCGCTTGCGTTCAGCCTCCTGCGCGTCCACCACCTGGTTGAGCGCGTTGAGCCGCGCCTGATTGGCGGCCTCCAGGCGGCGCTGCGACTCCACGTCGAAGGCTTTCAGCGAACGGATCATAAATATCAGCATCACGATGGCGGTCAGCCCGCGAAAAAGCTGCACCGGGATGCCAAACCACTGCAAGAACAGCGCGCTGTTGAGCATGTTGGAGGGCACCAGCGGCGTCTCGCGCACGAAGAGCTGGCCGATCACGCCGAAGAGCAACAGCGCGGTGGTGGCCCAGATCAGATCCCGGCCAAACTGGGGCATGTTGGCCTCGCGGAAGGTGCGCTGCTGCGTCATCAGGGCCCAGGCGCCCAACAGCGCGGCGGGGATGCCCTGGCTGTAGCGCGCCAGCGCGTCGGCTTGCGCCACCAGCAGGGTCGGTTCCGGCTGCAACACCAGCGCGATGATCGCCACCGCGGCCAGCCAGAAGAGCACCATGCCCAGCACCGGCAGCCAGACCTGACGCCAGGAGCTGCCCGGCGGGCTGAGCAGGGTGAAGCCAAAGCCCAGCAGCATGGCGAAGGAGAGCACCAGCAGGCTCAGCCGCAACACCTCCTGCAACGTCGTCGGATTGTAGCCGCTGCTGAGCACGGTGATCTTCTGATACATCTCGATCCACTCGTGGATGCCGTGCAGAAAACCGAACAGCGCCAGCGGCACAATGGCCTGGACGAAGCGAAACTCCGAGTCCCGGCGGCTGGCCAGGGCCAGGGCTAAGCCCAGGGAGAAGAAGGCCAGGCCGTAGAAAAAGAAGACAACGATGATGTTGCGCACGAAGAAAGCCGAGATCGGGTTCATCCTGCGCCCATTCTATCACCGCCCGGCGGCTTAAGGTATGATCTTGGTCATGTTATGGCCGCGGATTTTTGGCAAAAAAAGTGTCCCGCCGGCCAAGGCCGGCGGGACACTGGGATTCTGGCTCTTCCAACTCTCTGCGGGTCCGTGATCCACAGAGAGCTGGCCAACCTATTCCACCACGGGCAGATCGGTGACGCTCAGCTCGCCCGGCCGCGGGGCTGGCGGGTTCACCACGCCGGGCGGCGGCAGCTCCTGCTGGCTGCGCACCTTGGGCACGTTGGCCGGGTTGCCGCAGTAGGGGCAGAGGGTCCAGCCCAGCTCCAGCAGTTGGCCGCAACTGGGGCAGCCCTTCTTGACCTGGGTGTGGCAGTAGGCGCAGAACTGCCAGGCCTTTTCCACCACCCGGTTGCAGTTGGGGCAGACCAGTTGCTCCTCGATGCCGCGCAGCAGCGCCTCCTCCTCCAGCGCCCGGTCGTAGGCCTCAGCCAGCGTCTCCTTGGGGCGCAGCAGCAGGTAGAGCATCAGCCCCACCAGGGGAAAGATGGCGACCAGCACCAAGGCCAGCACCGCGGCGAAGACATCGCGCGAGCGGGCGCGGATGTCGCGCCAGGTCCAGATGATGATGGCCAGCCAGAAGGCCAGCACAAACGCACCGCACACGGCCACCAGCACCTCTAGCACCGAACCGATAGCATTCGAAATTTGACCAAGATCCATATTTGAAAAGCCTTTTCTTTATGTCATGCTGACCGCAGGGGCCGAAGCATCCCTCGGAAAACTGGATCATTATAGCGCATCGACGGGCAAAGCACGAATCGACGCCCTTAATCCAGCCACGCCTCGTCGGCCGCATCCGACGCGCCGGCCAGCAGCACCTCGCGGCCGCGGCCGGCGCCCTCGTCCGGCCCCACATAGCCATCGGCCGCCATGCGCGCGATCAGCTCGGCCGCCCGGTTGTAGCTGACCCGCAGCCGGCGCTGCAGCCAGGAGACGCTGACCCGCCCCTGCCCCTGCACCAGGTCCAGCGCACGCTCGTACTGGTCATCCTGATCCTCCAGCGCGGCCATCAGCCCGGTCCAGGGGTAGCGCGGCTGATTGGGGGCCAGCGCCGGCGCGGGCATGGTCTGCTTCCAGAAACCAACCAGCGCATCGACCTCTTTCTCGGCTACGAAGCAGCCCTGGATGCGGTCCAGCCTGGCGCTGTCCGGGCGCATGAAAAGCAGGTCGCCCCGGCCCAGCAGCTTCTCCGCGCCCGGCGTGTCCAGAATCACCCGGCTGTCCATCTGGCTGGTAACGGCAAAGGCGATGCGGGCGGGAAAATTGGCCTTGATCAGCCCGGTCACCACGTCCACGCTGGGTCGCTGGGTGGCCACCACCAGGTGGATGCCGGTGGCGCGCGCCATCTGGGCCAGCCGGCAGATGGTGTGCTCCACCTTGTCGGGCGCGGCCAGCATCAGATCGGCCAGCTCGTCGATCACGAAGACGATGCGCGGATAGGGCTGCAGCTCGCGCCACTCGGCCGGCTTGTTCTTGCGGTCGATCTTGCGGTTGTAGTCCTTAAGGTTGCGCGCGCCCACCTGGGAGAAGCTGCGGTAGCGCTCGTCCATCTGCAAGGCCAGCCAGGTCAGCGCGCCCACCACCTGATCCACGTCGGTCACCACCGGGGAGATCAGATGCGGCGCGCCGTTGTAGGAGGGCAATTCCACCCGTTTGGGGTCCACCAGCAGCAGGCGCAGTTGGTCGGGGCCGTTGTTGAACAGGAGGCTGGAGACGATGCTGTGGATGCACACCGACTTGCCGGAGCCGGTGGCGCCGGCGATCAGCAGATGCGGCATGGCGGCCAGGTCAGCCGCCACCGGCTGGCCGGCCACGTCGCGGCCCAGCGCCACGGCCAGCGGCGACTTGATCTGGGCGAACTCCGGCGACTCCAGCACGGTGCGCAGGGGAACCAGGTCCGAGCGGCTGTTGGGCACCTCGATGCCCACGTAGCCTTTGCCCGGCACCGGCGCCTCGATGCGGATGGTGGGCGCCTCCAGGGCCAGCGCCAGGTCATTGGCCAGGGAACGGATGCGGCTGACCCGCACCCGGCGCTGCACCGCTTCGCCCCCCGGCCCACGCCGCGCCAGCGTGCCCGGCCTGACGCCGAACTGCGTCACCGTGGGGCCGACGTTGATGTCCACCACCTCCACCGGCACGTTGAAGCTGGCCAGGGTCTGCTCGATGACCTGCTGCTTGTAGGCCAGATCGGCCGCCTGGCCCGGCCGGGCCGCGGCCTGGGTCAACAGGGTCAGCGGCGGCAGGAATTCGGGCCGCGGCTGGGCCGGCAGCGGCTGCGCCTGGGGCTTGGCCGGCGTCTGGCGCGGCTTCTTGGGCAGCGGCGCCGCGCTGGCGATGGAGGGGCGCTCCTCCAGCGCGGCTGGCCGGGCCGCGCGCGGGGCTGGCGGGGCCGGCGCGGCCGGCTCCGATTGCTCCTCCTCCTCCTCCGGCGGGCTGGGGAGCAGATAGGCCAGCCACCCGCCCACCCGCTGAGGCAGTTGCGACCAATCCACCGCCAGCAGGTCCAGGGAGCGCAACATCAGCCAGAGGCCCAGGCCGGCCAGCGCGGCCAGCAGTCCGGTGGCCACCAGATCGCCCAGCAACTGGCCGGGCAGGGAGCCGATCAGCCAGCCGGCCAGCCCGCCGCCGTTGCCGGCCAGCGCATGTTGCAGCGGGTCATCGCTGCCCGACCAGAGGTGGCTCAGCCCCAGCGCGGCCAGGAAGAGCAGGCCCAGGCCGGCCAGGCTGCCGCCGATCCGCCGCCAGGGCAGCCGGTCGCGCAGACCGATGCGCTGGGTAGCCTGGCGCAGCAGCACCGCCAGCGCGGCCAGAAAAAGCGCGCTCAGCGCCGGCAGCGCGGCCCAGCCCAGGAGCTGGCTCAGCAGGCTGGGCTGGCCGCCATCGACGCGCAGTTGGCCGGCGATCAACAGCCCCACCGCGATCAGCCCGATCAAGGCGAGGATCTCGGCGTTGGCGGCCAGCATGCGCTGCCAGGCCGGCTGGACGGGCGCGGGCGGGCGTTTGGCGGCGGGCTTTGCTTTGGCGGGGCGTTTGGCGGGCGACTTGCTCATGGCTGGCAAAACAGCAGCGGCGCCGGCGGGGCAGGTGACTGCATGCTCCGCCGGCGCCGCTGAAAAGAATGTGGACAGGTTGGCATCTTTTCTGAAAGATGCCAACCTTAGAACCGAAGGGAGGACCAGGCTTTCTGCCCTTGGCGGCCTTTGCGCCTTTGCGTGAGACGAAAAGCACGAACTCTTGAGCCGGGATGCTCAGATCACCGGCACGGCCAGGCCGGCGGCGATTGGCGGCATGGCGCGCAGGGCCGTGCGCGCCTGGCGCAGGCTCAGGCCGATGCGCCGGTTGTGCGGCTCGACGCTCAACACGCGAACATCGACGCGCTGGCCCTCCCGCAGGACGTTGCGCGGGTGCAGGAAGGTTCCCTCGGCCAGCTCGGAGATGTGGATCAAGCCCTCGATGCCGTCGTCCAGCCGCACGAAGGCGCCGAAGCTGACCACATTGGTCACTTCGCCGTTGACGATCTCGCCGATATGAAAACGCTGCGCCACATCGCACCAGGGGTCGGACTGCAAATATTTGAGGCTGAGCTGGATCTTGCGCTCGGTGGGGTCCACATCCAGCACGTACACCTGGACCATGTCGCCGGGACGGACCACGTCGCCAGGGAAATTGACCCGCCCCCAGGAGAGCTCGGAGATGTGGATCAAGCCCTCGTAGCCGCCCAGGTCGACGAAGGCGCCGAAGCGGCGCAGGTTGCTGACCCGGCCGCTGAGGATGTCGCCGGCCTTGATGCGGGCAAAGAGGCCGTCGCCGCGCTCCGCCTCGCGCGCGATGCGCTCGGAGAGGATCAGCCGCGCCTGCGGCCGGTCGATCTCGATCACTTGCAGCTTGAGCTCCTCGCCCAGGCGGCGCCTGAGCGCCTCCTCGCGCTCCATGGGATCGACCAGGCCGGGGAAATCGACCAGGTGCGAGCTGGGGACAAAGCCGGTGAGGCCGCCGAACTGCACCAGCAGGCCGCCGCGGTTGTGGCCGGTCACCAACAAATGGCAGCATTCCCGCTGCTCCAGCAACTGTCCGGCATGTTGCCAATCGTTCCTGTCCTCAGCCTGGTCCAGATCGTTGGAGCAGGGCGAACTGGCATGGCCGTTGCCGATCCAGGGGGGTGGATCGACCAGCGCCGCCACCTCGCCCTGATGCATCAGGGCTTCCCAATAGCCATCTTCCTGCGCGCCGGCCGGGCCAGAGGCCGGCGCATGTCCATTGTGACTTTTTGTGCTGTCGTTCAGACGAAACATACGCTATCCTTCCTCTCCGAGAAAGCAATCCAAGTAGAGACATATTGCACAATTATATGAAAATCGGAGGGGGTTGTCAAAACCACTGCCTGTGAGAATGCTGTACTGCTGATTTTGTGCTGGTCATGCGGTTGGCTATTGGCACAAAGCGTGTTACAATCGAACCAACTCCGCTATTCCATGAATCTGTTATCTGAGGAATGTGATGCAATGACTGCCAGGACTATGATCGTTGAGCCTAGTGGGCCGCGATACACGATCATCGAGACCGACATTGGGCCGCTGATCAGCGAAAGCCGCGCCAGCGTGTTGGACGTGATGGAGGCTTACGATGCGGGCGACTCGAGGTACGAAATCGGCCTTACCTTCAACCTGTCACCTATGCAGGTTGAGACTGCGTTGGCGTACATCGTTCAGCATCGCGCCGAGCTGGAGCCGCAACTGGCACAGATCAAGCAGCAGTTGGCGGAACGGGAGGCGTTCTATCGCCGCCAGGCTGCAGAAGTTGATACGTATGTGGCCACCCTGCCCCTGACCTGGCAGCGGACAGCCCTGCGCGCTCTGCGGGAACGCTCCGATAGCGAATACAAGGCTGTGGTCGATGCAGACAGTTCTCAGTGACTATAACTGTGAGGGGCAGGCACGCGCCATCTTCCGCGTGCTCGACACCGGGGGATACCTTGAGCTGATCCCACTGCAACTGCGCCTTTTCGTCGATGTCGGACTCGCCACCGATGCTGAAGATGCTCTGGTTTGGCAGCACTGTCAGGATCACGGTTTCCTCTTGTTGACTGGCAATCGTAAGACCAGCGATGGCGAGCAGTCGCTAGAAAGCACGATTCGACGCTTGAGTACGCCCGATAGTCTTCCTGTGTTGACAATCAGCAATCTTCGTCGCGTGTTGACTGATCCAGCTTACTGCCGCGCTTGCGCCCTCAGGCTTGCGGAAGTCACTTTGAATCTCGAAGTCTATCGCGGCGTCCAGCGTCTCTACCTGCCGGGTTGATCTCCGGACTCGGTGCGTGGGTGGCTGTGCCCAAATTTGCCGGATCAGCCCGCCTGTGTTATTCTCTGCCTTACAAAATTCCTACAAAGGAGGCACGTGCAGATATGGCTCAAGTTCATAGCACCAGCAACGTCTCGTTCTGCGCGTGCGCCTTTGGTCTGCCACGGGGCTAAGTTTCCTCGCATCCCTCGTCCATGGCGGCCACGGAGCGCACGACGCGCATATCCGTGGCCGTTTTGATTCCAGGTTTGAACAATCAACGCAGCCTCAGCGGTCTCGCCCCAGCGACAGACCGCTGGCAGGCTGCCCATGCCTCAGTTTGAACCGCGGCCACGGGACTTTCCCGATGGCCGCGGCGTGATTCCTGGCGGCATGACAGGTTGCAGATCACGCCTCACTCGTCACGCATTACGCAACACGCATCCCAGTGGAGTTTCCAAACTTACGATGACTCTGAATACCTACGAGGACTACGACGATCTGAGCCGTTTTGCCACGCTGCCGCGATTGGACAATCGCAGCCAGCAGGCGCTGCGCCGGCAGGCCCGCCCATCGCGCCGCCAGGCGCCGCCGCGCGAGATCGCCGAGCAGATGGACGGCGAGGACGCCCTGACCACCACCCTGGTGGTGGGCGAGAGTGAACAACGTCTCTTGCAGCAGGCGCTGACCGACTTCTACCGCGACAATGTGCTCAGCGACGTGCTGGCGCGGGTCAAGGGGGGCAAGGAGGCCAATGTCTACTGCTGCCAGGGACACCCGACCAGCGGTCTGGACCTGCTGGCGGCCAAGATCTACCGTCCCCAGGCCCACCGCACCATGCGCAACGACGCGATCTACAAGGAAGGCCGGCTGATGCTGGACCAGGATGGCAAGGGCATCCTGCGCGATGCCCGCCTCAAGCGCGCGATCGCCCAAAAGACCGACTTCGGCCGCGAGGTGATCACCTTCTCCTGGATCGAGTACGAGTACGACATGCTGCAGACGCTGCACGCGGCCGGCGCGGATGTGCCCCGCCCCATCGGCCACCGCGGCAACACCATCCTGATGGAGTACTTCGGCGACGTCAACGACCCGGCGCCGACGCTCAACAGCGTGCGGTTGACCCCTGACCAGGCGCGGCCCATGTTCGACCGGCTGCTGTGGCACGTGGAGCTGATGCTCAAGCACAACCGCGTCCACGGCGACCTGTCGGCCTACAACGTGCTCTACTGGGACGAGCGGGCGGTGGTGATCGACTTCCCCCAGGCGGTGGTGGCGTTGAAGAACCCCCATGCCCAGCGCCTCTTGCAGCGCGACATCGAGCGGCTGGGCCAGTATTTTACCCGCTACGGCGTCACCGTCGACGCCCGCGCGCTGGCGCGCGAGCTGTGGACCCGTTTCGAGAACGCGGAGCTGTAGCGCGCGGCCAGGACTGACAGTGCTGAATCCACGCCGAGGCGAGATTCGATGCAGAAGCCTCGTCGAGCGGCAAACCCAGCACTGTCAGTCCTGCGCGGCAATGCCCTCAAACAGATCGCGTTCCACCGGCGCGCCGGGCTGGGGGGCGGGGAGGCCACGGGTGAAGGTCTCCGCGCCCCAGTAGCGGCGCTGGATGAACTGCGGGATCCACTTGAAGCGGTCCTGGTCGCCCCCCTGGCTCTTGTGGCAGGCCGAGGCCTGGTCCTTGATCGCGAGATAGGGGCGCACGTCGACGCGGGCATGGATCGGCGTCTCCCAGGAGACGATCTGCACCAGGTCGATGTCCTGGTTGCGGCCAAACTTGTGTGGATCCTTGCGAAAGAGGGGCATCACCCGCACCAACAGCTTGAGCAGGCCGGGCGAGAAGGCGGTGAAGTAGAGGCGCTGCGGCTGCCAGGGAGGGCCGGCCTCGGGGTATTGGGCCGGATCATTGGCGCTGTCGAAGGCGGCCACAGTGGCCTGGTGCAGCTTGATGTGATCGGGATGGCCGTAGCCGCCGAATTGATTGTCGCAGATCACCACCTGCGGCCGGTGGGCGCGCATGGAGGCGACGATCTTGCCCACCACCTCGGCCATGGGCGCCTGGTAGAGCGAGGCGGGGTGCTGGTTGTCGGCGCTGCCGGCCATGCCGCTGTCGCGATAGCCCAGCCAGTCCACGCCGCGCAGGCCCAGGGTCTGCGCCGCGCAGCAGAGCTCGGCCGCGCGCAGTTGGGCGGTGCTGGCCACATCGGCCAGCAGCTCGGCGTCCACGGTGCCGGCGTCGCCGTCGGT
>JACSRL010000673.1 GCA_014879765.1 Anaerolinea sp.
GCGTGAAACGTGATGCGTGAAACGTGATGCGTGAAACGTGATGCGTGAAACGTGATGCGTGAAACGTGAGGAGCGATGCGTAAGAGGCGGGTCGGAGCGTTGGCTAGCACGAACGATCTCCGATCACGCTTCACGTTTCACGTTTCACGAGTCGGCTACGCCGCTGCTGCGCGACCTCGCGCCGTTCATCGGAAATGCTGACCGCCGGGCCGCCGCGTTGAACGTTGATGATCTCGGCCATGATGCAGACGGCGATCTCGGCCGGGGTGTGGGCGCCGATGGCGATGCCGATGGGCGCATAGACGCGGTCGAATTTCTCGGCCGGAATGCCCATCTCGACGTTCAGCAGGTCGAAGACGGTGCGCACCCGGCGCTGGCTGCCGATCATGCCGATGTAGGCCAGGGGCGTATCCAACAGCTCCAGCAGGCAGTCGAAGTCGTGCTGGTGGCCGCGGGTGACCAACACCACGTAGCTGTCCAGCCCCAGCCGGCCCTCGGCCGCCCATTGGCGCATGGTCTCGCGCAGCGGCAGCGCCAGCACCTGGTCGGCCTGGGGAAAACGCTGGCGGTTGGCGTACTGCGGCCGGTCGTCCAGCACGATCACAGTGAAATCGCACAGCTTGCCAAGCTGGGCCAGCGGCACGGCGATGTGGCCCGCGCCGACGATGATCAGCTCCGGCGGGCGGTGCTGCACCTCGACGAAGAGACTGATCTGGCCGGCCGGCGTGGCGTAGCTCAACATCTTATGGGCGCGGCCGGCCAACACCGCACGGCTGTCGGCCAGCGCCTGCGCCTCCAGCTCGCCCAGACCCAACTCGCCCAGCGGCTCGGCATCCAGCCAGACCACGGCGTGGCGGCCAATCGCGGCCGGGTCTGGTGCAGCCGTCACCGTGGCCAGCGCAACGGGCCGGTGAGCTTCGACGGACGAAAGGAGGGCGTGGAGGATGTTGTCAGACATGAGGGAATGATGATAATGCCATATACTGAATGCTGGTCTTCAAGACAGCGGAATGCCCTGCGTTTTTACTTCCCATGCCAGCGGGTGTTCGTCCCGAAACTGCTCTGGCCGGAAGCCGATTACCTCAAAGCGCGGATCGATGGATGTCGCTGTGATCGTCAGGCGTATCCAATCTTGCAAGCGGTCGCCGGTCAGGTCAGGTGAGACTACTGCGACGTCGATATCGCTGTCAGGTCCCGCCGTGCCTGTAGCATGAGAGCCGTAGAGATAAGCTGCGGAGATAGTAAGGTCCTGCGCGCGTAGTACACGAAGCAGATCCTGCACTTGGGCGATTACTCGCTCTTTGCCGGCGGTTGTGGTAGCCTTTCGTGATTGAGTTCTGATTTCAGCGAGCAATTTCTCAGTATGCAAGTGAGCGAAAAAGAGAGCATAATGATAATCGCCGCTGGCGATCAAGTGGCCGGCTACTGGCCAATCGTCCTCTGCCGAGTCTAACCAAAACTGGATAACTTCAGAAATGTTCATATCATCTCGTGGAACTTCTGGAACCTGTCATATGCAGTACAGAATCTGCTAAGACCAACATCATTCCATCACGCTTCGCGGTCGCTCATCTTTCATCTTTCAGAGGCCAGCGCTCCACGAAGACGTTGAAGATCCCGCCGCACACGCCCAAGCTCTGCATGGTCGGGTCCTCGGTCAGGTCCACATGGACGGTGGCTGGCTCGCCGGTTTGCAGCACATCCAGCGCGGCGCGGATCACGTCGCCCTCGCCGCAGCCGCCGCCCACGGTGCCGTAGTGCTGGCCCAGCGGGTGGATGATCATCTTGGCGCCCACCTCGCGCGGCACGCTGCCGCGCACCTCGGTGATGGTCGCCACGGCCACGCGTTCGCCGCGGGCCAGGTAGTCGTTGAGCTTGTGATAGAAGGTGTCCATAGGGGCTCCAGAAATTCGACTTCTCCGAAGAAGTCGAATTTCTTCGTCACGTCGCTGGCTCCAGAAGTTCGACTTCTCTGAGAAGTCGAACTTCTTCACTGGTTCTGGTATTCGCTGCGCAGAATGCCGTAGATCGCCAGGTCCTCGTAGCGTTCCAGCTTCTTGGCGTGCTGGCGCAGCATGCCCTCGTAGGCCATGCCCGCCTTTTGCATCACCCGACCAGAGGCCGGGTTGCGCGTCAGATGATGGGCGAAGATGCGGTTCAGCGCCATCTGCTCGAAGCCGTAGGCGATCACGGCGCGCGCGGCCTCGCTGCAATAGCCTTGGTTCCAGTAGGGCACGCCCATCCAGTAGCCCAGCTCAGCCCGGTTGTGGGTATCGTTCAGCCGCAGACTGATGCAGCCGGCCAGCTCGCCGCTGGCGCGCAGCGTGATCGCCAGCGTCATGATCTCACGGCGCTGGAAGCACGCCACATGGCTGCTGATCCACTGCTCGGCCGCGCCGTCGGGATAGGGATGCGGAATGTTCAGCGTGGTGTCGGCCACCGCCCGGTCGCCGGCCAACCGCTGCACGTCAGCCGCGTCGCTCAAGGCGAAGGGGCGCAACACCAGGCGCTCGGTGATGAGTGTTGGCAGGTCTTGCATGGCGGGGTTCCAGGGATCCGGAGCGCCAGGGATTGAAATCCCTGGCTGACAGGTCGAAGCGGCCTCAGCCGCTGGGAACAAGGGGCCTTGGTGCTGTGAGACGGTGAATTTGATTCGGGTGTGCTTGAAATGAGTTGGTTAGCGTAGGTCGAGTAGCGGGTTGAGGTAACGCGCGTCGCATGAGGGCAGCCGAA
>JACSRL010000581.1 GCA_014879765.1 Anaerolinea sp.
TCACGTTTCAGAAACTCCGCAACGGCTGCGGGATAAAAGTCAGGACAAAGATCACCAGCGCGCCGGCGGCGATCAGCCAGCGGCCGGAGTCTAGCGGCGTCACGTCATCCAGCGGCGCGGGGTGGCGCAGGCCGGTCAGAAAGATCAGGCCGGCCCATAGGAACCAGCCCTGCCAGAAGAGCAGGCCCAGGGCAAAAAGCAGCACCACCGTGGCCAGGCTCAGCGGCCGGGCGGCCCGGCCAAAAAGGGCATAGGCGATGTGGCCGCCGTCCAACTGGCCGGCCGGCAGCAGGTTGACCCCCGTCAGCAGGATGCCGAAGTAAGCGGCCAGCGCGATGGGGTTGCGGCTAAGGATGGTGGCCGCCTCGTCAGGGCGCAGCAGATGGGTCAGCAAGCTGGTCAGCAGCGAGTTGCCCAGCGGCGGGCCATAGCTGCGAAAGGCGCGCAGCGCGTCGGAAAAGATCAGGCCGAAGATCAGCAGCGCCAGCGCCGCCACAAAGCCCACGATCGGCCCGGCAAAGCCCACGTCGAAGAGCTGGCGGCGGTTGCGGATGGGACTGCGCATCTGGATGAAGGCGCCGAAGGTGCCCAAGCTGAAGGGCACCGGGATGAAATAGGGCAGGCTGACCTGCACGCCGTGCCACCTGCCCATGAAATAGTGGCCCAGCTCGTGCGCGGTCAGGATGGTCATCAGAGTCAGCGAAAAGGGGATGCCGATCAGGATGCCGGCAGGATTGCGCCCCAGGTTGACGCCGGCCAGCAGCGCGCCGGCCAGGGTGGTGGTGCCGACGGTGGCCAGCGCCAGCAGCAGGTGCAGCCAGAGCCGGCTGCGGCTGGCGCCGATCACGCCGGGTGAGGCGATCAACAGATCCCCCTCGCGCTGGCGCCGCAGCATGGGGGTGAAACCACGGGCGGCAAAGCGCGGCTCCAGGCGGGCCAGCGCCGTCTCCGCGTCGGTCAGCAGCCGGCCGTGCAGGAGCAGGGCCGGCTCCTTGCCGTTCTGCGTCGTCATCCGCTCCACCGCGAACACATCGCGCACATCCTCCAGCAGCTCGAAACGGGCGCTGGCTGCCTCGGCGTCGGTGGAGAGAAGCAGAGCTTGGTCCATAGTTCTGTCGTGTAACTGCTCAGCCGGCGGGTGCGAATACGTGGATTGAGTAGGCTGCCGTATCGAAATCACGTGTTCGCACCCGCCGGCTGAGCAGTCACTCTGTCATTACATTCAGTCCAGGAGTCCGGTCATCGGGTCAGGGTGCGCTGGTGACGGGCATATCCAGCGGCACGATCTGGATCCAGACATTGCCCGGCTTCAGCGCCAACGGCTGCATGGCTTCGTCCACGAACAGCAGCGGGTCCTCGCGCCGGGGCCGCAGCCAGTACCCCTCCTGCACCGTTCCATCGCGGAAAAGCTGCATGCGCCCCTGGCCCCAGAGCTGGATCTCCACCGAATGGTTGCCCAGCGCGTCCTCGACGATCAGCGTGGGCACGTGGTTGACGGCGAGCACCGCCACGTTGTCGGCCGCCAACTGCTCCCCGGTCAGGTCGTCCACGTGCGGCTCGCCCAGAATGCTGCGCAGATAGGTGCGGCTGGCCGGGTTGTAGGCGTAGGTCACGTCGGAATACTCGGCGCTGTAGGGGATGGAAATGCTGCGCGCCCGCTCAGCCAGCCGCGGCGGCTGTTCGCTCCAGCGCCAGCCGCGGTAGCGCGGGGGCGTCGTCCAGCCCTGATCCTCGGCGTATTCCTGCAACAGCTCGCTGTCGGTGAAAAGCGTGTGCTCATAGGTGCGGCCGGGGATGTCCAGGCGATAGAAGGCGGGGTCCTTGCGCTCGTCGGACAGGGTGCGGTCGGCGAAGTCAGAGGCCGCGATCATGCGCTCCACCTCGCCGCTGGCGCCGGAGTAGACCAGATAGGCATCGAACAGCGCCGGCAGCTCCAGATCGATCAGCCGGGCGCTGCGCACCGAGCCGATGCGCTCGGCGTTCTGGCTGTGAAAGATGGCGGTGAAGCGGGTGATGTCCCCCTCGGCCAGGTGCTCGATGACCACATCGGCCCGGCTGAGGCCCGATTGGGGGCGGGCAATGGGCGAGTTGGAGATCTTGACCGCGGCCGGCATGCGCTCCAGCAGGGCGGGATCGTCCACGGCCAGGCCGGTGAAGGGGGAAACGCCGGCGGGCAGGGTAGCATCGCCCACCAGGGCGGCCATGTCTACGGCCGGCGTAGGCCCGGCCGTGGGCGTGAGGAACGGTGGTTCGGTGGGCAGGATCAGCGTAGGCGTGGCCGTGGACGCAGCCAGGGCTGTGGGCAGGGGAGCCGCGGCCTGCGGCCGGTCAGACCGGCACGCGGCCGCCAGCAGACCGGCTGACAGAAGAAGCGCCAGCGCAACGAGCTGGCGGGGTGAGCGCAATGATGGCATCTTGCTAAAAGAAGGATGCCATCTCTGCCGAAGAGATGGCATCCTTGCGGCCTTAGAACGTGCGCTGGAAGATGACCTCGAAGGAATTGTGGAAGAGGGTGTTGCCCCCCTGGCCATCCGAACAGGTCTCTTCATCGACAAAATTGGAGTGGAGCGGCTGGGCAAAGTCGGTGCTGGCCGGGGAACCGTCGGGGTTGGCCACGAAGACCATGTACTCAGCCATCTTCCACATGTCAAACTCGGCCAGACCCGGCCCCTTGACGCCGCTGCTCTTGCGTTCCAGGATGGCGCCGGGGTTGCCGTTGTTGGCCTGCACCA
>JACSRL010000542.1 GCA_014879765.1 Anaerolinea sp.
GCCCCTCCACCTGTGAGGGGCGTTTTGTTTCACCCCGTCGGCGCAGCCGGGGCGTGGCGCGCCCGGCGCCAGCGCGCCTGGGTCAACAGCGCGGCCGGGCTCAGCAGCGCCAGCGTGGCCAGCATCACCGCCGGATCGACCGCGGGCCAGGTAAGCTGCGGGTAGGGGGTATAGACCAGCGTCGCCCGGCTGGCCGGCAGCAGATAGACCCCCACGGTGATGGCCGCGGCCAACGCCACCAGCCCATCCCGTCGGGTCCACGGCTGGCGGCGATAGGTGGTGCGCGCCACGCGCCGCCCCTGGCGCTGCAAAGCCAGCAGCAGACCCCCTCCCCCCAGCGCGAGGAGGCTCCAGCCGATCACCTGCTGCTGCCAGAAGAGCAGGACCAGCAGGCCGGCCAACAGCGCGGCCAGTCCCAGCGCCAGGGCCAGACGCAGCCGGTCGCCCGCGGCGTGGGAACCCGCCTGCGGCGCGGCCGTTGCGCCCAGGCTGCCAAAACCGCGCGCGGTCATCGCCTCCGCCAACTGGAAGGCCCGCTCCAGCCCCCCCACCAGCAGCGGCATGAACAGCGGCAGCCAGTCGCGCAGGCCGGCCACGCGGTGGCCGCGCATCATCTGTGCCTCGCGGATCTGTTGAAACTGGGCCAGGGTGGTGGGGACGAAGGCGACGGCGATGGAGATCACCACCGCCACCGGGAAAAGCGCCCGCGGAATCAGGCGAATCAGCGCCTGGGTGGGCAACGCCTGGTAGAGCACGGTGAAAGCGGCCAGAAAGCCCACCAGCGCCAGCCCGTTGATCATGCCGAACACCAGCGCCTCCAGCGTCACCGGGCCGCCCAACAGGGGCAGGCCGGCGGGCAGGGTGAACAACACCGTGCGGCCAAAGTGCGCGGTGGCCGCGTTGATCAGCGCCGAGAGGAGGATGATCATCAGCGCCAGGCGCAGCAGCGGCAGGGGCAGCGGCGGCGTCTCGGCCTCCCCGCGCAGCACGCGGCCGACCAGCGCGATGCACAGCACCAGGGTCAGCAGATAGATGGGGTTGCGGGTGAGCGAGAGCGCGACGATCGCGGCGGCCAGCCAGGCGAGCCACGCCTTGGCGTGCAGCGGATTCACAGCGCCTCCCGGCCTGCCGTGGCGGCCGGCCGCGGCCGGGTGCGCTCCAAGGCTGGCGCGGCCGGCCGCTCGGCCGGCGTCGTGGCCGCGCCGGCCGGCTGATAGTCGAAGTCGAAGCGTTGTTGAAAGCGGCGCAGCGCGGCCAGGGTGGCCGCACCGAAGGCCAGCATCAGCAGCACATTGCCCGCCACCGCGAAAGCATCCCACAGCAGCGACGTGGCCAGATAATAGACGGCATAGCGCTGCACCGTCTCGGCCAGACCGACGCCCGTCTGCCAGTACTGGTCGGCCGGGCCGGTCATGTAGGGCCAGAACCACAGGTTGATGACCACACCGAAGAACAGGCCGCACAGCCCGGCGAAGACTGCCAGCACCAGCAGCTCGCGCCGGCTGCCGCGCGTCCCGCCCACCAGTCGCACCAAGGGCCAGGCCAGCGGCGCCAACAGGCCGATCCAGCCGGCTGTGAACATCTGCCCCGGCAGCCAGGGCCCCACGCCGCCGGTGATCAGGGCGGAGACCAGCAGCGTCAGCGCGCCCATCAAGAAGCCCAGACGCGCGCCGAAGACGTAGCCGGTCAACACGATCAAAAAGAAGACCGGGGTGAAGCCGCCGGGGCCGGGGATGCTCACCTCGATGAAGCGCAGCACCGAGTTGATGGCCACCAGCACCCCCAGCAGCGCGATGATCTTGGCGCTGACCGTCTGGCCTTGCACCTCGAAGATCAGCGCCAGGAAGCAGAGCGCCACCAGCGCGGTCATCAGCAATGGCGTGTTGACCGCGCCGGAAGCGCCGTCCGTCGGCCGGAGCGCTGCGGCGATGAAGGGGTGCAGCAGCGCCAGCAGGCCGATGCCGGCGGTCAAGCTGTAGATGGCCAGCGAAAGCAGGCGCGCAGAGCCGCTCCTCCCCGCGCGGTGCTCGTGGGCGCGCTCGGGCAGGGGCGCCGCGGCGGGCCGCCGTGGCAGCGCGGCCAGCAGGCGTTGCCCGGCCGCCGCCGGCTGGAGAACGCCGCGCCGCCCGGCGCGCGCCAGGCTGAAAACCAGGGTCAAGCCGCCGATCATCAGCGCCAGCGGCCAGTAGTCGGGCTGGGCGGTGGTGAGCTCAGCACGGCTGGCCGGCAGGTAGGGGCGGTTGCCGGCCATCGAATCGAGGCGCGGCGGCAGCGCAGGCTGGGATCGTTCATAATAGCCCGACGGCGCGCGCTCGACGTAGGCGCGCGCTGGCAGCGCGGCCAGCGCCTGCGCGGTGGGCGTCGGCGTGGCGGACGTCGGCGTGGCGGACGCGCTGGGCGGCGATTGCGCCGCGGCCTGGGCTGATGCGGCGTCGTCACCAGCCGCGGGCAGCGCCGCCGCTGGCGCGGACATGGACGCATCGGGCCCAGCGGGCGGTTGGCGCGGCGCTTCCGCGGCCGGCGCCGCCAATGCCGCG
Source organism: Anaerolinea sp. (assembly GCA_014879765.1). Classification (GTDB taxonomy): domain Bacteria; phylum Chloroflexota; class Anaerolineae; order JAAEKA01; family JAAEKA01; genus JAAEKA01. Next base: position 2,538 of record JACSRL010000542.1, read on the forward strand.
CTTTCCGGCGTGGGAGGGGACGTCGCTGTGGGCGCGCGGGTCGCTGTGGCTGCCGGCGAAGGGCTCGGCGTCGGCGAAGGCGAGGCCGTGGGCGTCCCGGTGGCTGTCCCGGCGCCATTCATCAGCCCGCCCAGCGGCGTGGGGGTGGGCGACGGGGTCCCGGTGGCTGTCGGCTGCGGCGTGT
>JACSRL010000751.1 GCA_014879765.1 Anaerolinea sp.
CTGAGAGTTGGCATCTTTTCCGCAAAGATGCCAACTCTGTCTACGTCAAGGAGATCATTCGTGAACATCTTAGGTCGTCTTTCGATCTTTCCCCGTATTCCTGAAGCGCTGCACCGGCTGCCGGAGCTGGCCAACAACCTGTGGTGGAGCTGGAACGGCGACGCCCAGGCCGCCTTTCGCGAGATCGACCCGGAGCTGTGGGAACGCGTGACCCACAACCCGGTCAAGCTGCTGCGCGAGGTCAGGCAGGTCAAGCTGGACGCGGCCGCGCTGGACGCGTCCTACGTGGCGCGCTATCAGGCCGTGCTGGAGCACTTCGACGCCTACATGAACCCCAGCGAGACCTGGTTCAGCCGCACCTTCCCCGACCTGGCCGGCCAGACCATCGCCTATTTCTCGGCCGAGTTTGGCCTGCACGAGGCGCTGCCCATCTACTCCGGCGGCCTGGGCGTGCTCTCCGGCGACCACTGCAAGACAGCCAGCGACCTGGGGCTGCCCTTCGTCGCGGTGGGCTTCCTCTACCCGCAAGGCTATTTCACCCAGCACATCAACCCCGAGGGCTGGCAGGAGGCGCGCTACAGCAAGCTCAGCTTCTCGGAGGCGCCGGCCACCCCCGCCGTGGGCCGGGACGGGAAAGAGGTGCTGATCAAATGCGAGCTGCCGGGCCGCGAAGTCTACGCCAAGGTCTGGAAGATCCAGGTGGGGCGCATTCCCCTTTACCTGATGGACACCGACGTGCCGCAGAACCAGCCGGGCGATCGCGAGCTCAGCGCGCGGCTCTACGGCGGCGATCAGAACCTGCGCATCAGCCAGGAGTTCGTGCTGGGCATCGGCGGCGTGCGCGCGGTGCGCGCCCTGGGCCTGCAGCCGGCCGTCTGGCACATGAACGAGGGCCATTCGGCCTTTCTGGGGCTGGAGCGGGCGCGCCACTACGTGCAGGAGCAGGGGCTGAGCTTCGCCGAGGCCAAAGAGGTGGTGCGGGCCAGCAGCGTCTTCACCACCCACACCCCCGTGCCGGCCGGCCACGATGTCTTCAACTGGGATCTGATGGACCGCTTCTTCAGCCAGTACTGGCCGCAACTGGGGCTGGAGCGCGAGGAATTCCTGGCGCTGGCCCGCCACGATCAGACCTGGGGCCCCGGCTTCAGCATGACCGTGCTGGCACTGCACATGGCCGGCCGCAGCAACGGCGTGGCCGCGCTGCACGGCGAGGTCTCGCGCGAGATGTGGCAGTGGCTCTGGCCGGGGACGCCGGTGGACGAGACGCCCATCAGCCACGTCACCAACGGCGTACACCTGGAGACCTGGCTGGGGCCGGAGATGGGCAGCCTGCTGGATGCCCATCTGGCGGTCGACTGGCGCGAGCGGCTGGATGAGCCCGGCGTGCTCGATGGCATCTACGCCATTCCTGACCAAGCGTTCTGGCAGACCCATCTGGCCGCCAAGCGCCGCCTGATCGAGTTCGTGCGCCGCCGCGGCCGCGAGCGCGCCATCCGCCAGGGGGAGTCGCCGGCCGTGCTGGAGCTGATCGAGCACATCTTCCACGAGGAGGCCTTCACCATCGGCTTCGCCCGCCGCTTTGCCACCTACAAGCGCGCCACCCTGATCTTCCAGGACATGGAACGCTTCACCCGGCTGCTGAACAACCCCGACGGCCCGGCGCAGATCCTCTTCTCTGGCAAGGCCCACCCGGCTGACGACGCGGGCAAGACCTACATCCAGCACATCGTGCGCGTGGCCCAGACGCCGGAGTATTGGGACAAGGTGGGCTTCATCGAGGACTACGACATGAACGTGGCCCGCTACCTGGTGCAGGGGGTCGATCTGTGGCTGAACAATCCCCGCCGGCCGCGCGAGGCCAGCGGCACCAGCGGCCAGAAGGCGGCCATGAACGGCGTGCCCAACCTGAGCGTGCTGGACGGCTGGTGGGTCGAGGGCTACAACGGCCAGAACGGCTGGGTGGTCGGCGAGGAGCGCGAGTACCGGGACCGGGAGGTGCAGGACGAAGCTGACGCGCTGTCGCTGTACCGCGCGCTGGAGCACGACATCATCCCCCTCTACTTCGACCGGGACGAGGAGGGGGTGCCCCACGGCTGGGTCGCTGTGGCCAAGGAGGCGATGCACAGCAGCCTTTGGGCCTTCAGCTTCCGGCGCATGTTGGGCGAGTATTGCCAGCAGCTCTATGCCCCCGCGGCGCATGACAACGCGGCCATGGCCGCCGACCAGTTCCGCGTCGCACGCGAGCTGGCCGCCTGGAAGGCCCGGGTGCGCCAGAGCTGGCCGCTGGTGGCGGCCGCGGCCAGCGGCCCCGACGAGAGCCAGCTCACCATCGGCGAGAAGGCCGCGGTCAGCGCGCAGGTCTACCTGGGCGACTTGCAGCCGGCCGATGTGCTGGTGGAGATCGTCTGCGGCGAGGATCAGGGCGGCGCGCTGGCCCAGCCGGTGGTCGCGCCCATGACGCTGGGCGAGGCCGGGCCGAACGGCGTGCAGCACTACCAGGGCGACCTGACCCCGCACCACACCGGCGCGTTGATCTACGGCGTGCGGGTGCTGCCCCATCATCCGGCCATGCTGAACAAGCACGAGTTGGGGCTGGCCTGCTGGGCGCGCTGACAGCCATTCGCTGCCACTGGCCATTCGCTGCCACTGGCCATTCGCTGCCACCGGCCATTCGCTGCCACCGGCCATTCGCTGCCACCGGCCATTCGCTGCCACCG
>JACSRL010000413.1 GCA_014879765.1 Anaerolinea sp.
GTTGCGCAGACGAAAACCATGCCTGCACGAGAAAAACCCGGTTTCTGTACGACTGGCTGAGCAGTTACGAGAGAAGTATGCAATGACACAGGCAGACATCGGCATGATCGGCCTGGCCGTGATGGGCCAGAACCTGGTTATGAACATGGCCGACCACGGCTTCACCGTGGCGGTCTACAATCGCACCACCGCCGTGGTGGACAGCTTCGTCGCCGGCCCGGCCAAGGGCATGAGCATCATCCCCACCCATTCGCTGCAAGAGCTGGCCGCGGCGCTGAAGCGGCCGCGGCGGGTGATGATGCTGGTCAAGGCTGGCCAGCCGGTGGATGACTTCATCGAGCGGCTGCTGATGGTCCTCGAGCCGGGCGACATTATCATCGACGGCGGCAACTCCAACTACGAGGACACCATGCGCCGCGCCGCGGCCGTGGAGGCCAAGGGGCTGCTCTACGTAGGCGCGGGCGTCTCCGGCGGCGAGGAGGGCGCACGCCATGGCCCTTCCATCATGCCGGGCGGCTCGCCGGTCGCCTGGCCCGCGCTCCGGCCGATCTTCCAGGCTGTCGCGGCCAAGGTGCCGGAGGGCGACCCCAACGGCGCGCCCTGCTGTGACTGGGTAGGGGAAAACGGCGCCGGCCATTTCGTCAAGATGGTACACAACGGCATCGAATATGGCGACATGCAGATCATCGCCGAGGCCTATCATCTGATGAAAGAGGGCCTGGGCATGAGCAACGACGAGATGAGCGCGGTCTTCCAGCGCTGGAACCAAGGCCCTCTGGAGTCCTATCTGATCGAGATCACGGCCGACATCCTGCGCCACCGCGACGAAGCGGGCGCGGCGGTCGTCGATCTGATTCTGGACAGCGCGGGCCAGAAGGGCACCGGCAAATGGACCGTCGCGGCCGCGCTGGAGCAGGGCACGCCGCTGACGCTGGTGGGCGAGGCGGTCTTTGCCCGCTTCCTCTCCGCGCTGGTGGATGAGCGCGCGGCGGCCGCGGCTGCGCTGCCTGGCCCCGCCGGCCAGTTCAGCGGCGACCGGGCCGCGCTGCTGGCCGATCTGGAGCAGGCCGTCTACGCGGCCAAGGTGGCCTCCTATGCCCAGGGCTACATGCTGATGCGCGCCGCGGCCGCGGCCTACAGCTGGCGTCTGAACCTGGGCGGCATCGCGCTGATGTGGCGCGACGGCTGCATCATCCGCTCAGCCTTCCTGGGCAAGATCAAGGAGGCTTTCGACGTTGACCCCGAGCTGAGCAACCTGTTGCTGGCCCCCTATTTCCGCGACGCCATGACCGCCGCCGATGCCGGCTGGCGGCGCGTGGTAGCCGCGGCCGTGCAGTTGGGCATCCCTGCGCCGGCGCTTTCCAGCGCGCTGGCCTTCCATGACGGCTACCGCTGCCAGCGCCTGCCGGCCAATCTGATCCAGGCCCAACGCGACTACTTCGGCGCGCACACCTACGAGCGCATCGACCGGCCGCGCGGCCAGTTCTTCCACACCAACTGGACCGGCCACGGCGGCGATGTGACCGCGCGCGCCTATCAGGCCTAGCCCCAGCCGGCCGATGCGATCCCTGTGGAGATCACGCAAGCGCCACAGGAGATCGTGCAGATCATCTTGCAGCAGCTTGCAATCTGATTTTTAGAGGTTATATGGCACAGAAACCTACGTCGAGCGCCAGTCCGGCGCAGCCCGCAGAGCAGATTGCCTGGCATTCACTGGACACCGCGGCGGCGCTGAGCCGGTTGGCGGTCGCCGAAACCGGGCTTTCCTCCGCCGAGGTCGCCCGACGCACGGAGCAATACGGACTCAACGAGCTCAAGGAAAAGCCGCGCCCGACCTTTCTCCAACTGGTCATCGGCCAGCTCAACAACTTCATCGTCATCCTGCTGATCATTGCCTCGATCATCTCGGCGCTGCTGGGCGACTGGTTTGAAGCCGCGGTGATCATGCTGATCGTGGTGTTGAACGCCATCCTGGGCGTGGTGCAGGAGAGCCGGGCCGAGGAGGCGCTGGCCGCGCTGAAGAAGATGGCCGCGCCCGAATCCCAGGTGCTGCGCGACGGCAAACACGTCTCCGTGCCGGCCAGGCAATTGGTGCCGGGCGACATCGTCTTTCTGGAGGCCGGCAACTTCATTCCCGCCGACATACGGCTGATCGAGGCGGTCAACCTGCGCGTCGAGGAGGCCGCGCTGACCGGCGAATCGGTGCCAGTGCAGAAGAATGAGACGCTGTTGCTGCCTGAGGCTGCCGGCCTGGGCGACCGCAAAAACATGGCCTTCATGGGCACCGTGGTCAACTATGGCCGCGGCCGCGGCGTGGTGGTGGCCACCGGCATGCAGACGCAGCTCGGCCTGATCGCCGACATGCTGCAAGCGGTGGAGGAGGAGGGAACGCCGCTGCAAGGCCGGCTGGACCAACTGGGCAAGATGCTGGGCGTTGCCGCCCTGCTGATCTGTGGCGTCATCTTCGTCATACAGGCCATGCGCAGCGGCCTGCTCACCGAGGGCTTTACCCCGGAGGTGCAGCAAGCCCTGGTGGATAGCTTTATGATCGCGGTCGGCCTGGCCATCGCGGCTGTGCCTGAAGGGCTGGCCGCCGTGGTGACCATTAGCCTGGCGCTGGGCATGCGCGAGATGGTGCGCCGCAATGCGCTGATCCGCCGCCTGGCCTCGGTGGAGACGCTGGGCTCCGCCACGGTGATCTGCTCGGACAAGACCGGCACCCTGACCCAGAACGTGATGACCGTCACCCGCCTGTGGGTCGATGGCAAACTGGCCGAAGTCACCGGCACGGGCTACGATCCCCAGGGCGATTTTCTGGTGGATGGCCGCCAGGTCGATTTGCAAAAGATGCCTGGGCTGACCACCGCGCTCTGGGTGGGGGCGTTGAACAACGACGCGGTGCTGGAGCCGGTGGAGGAGGAGGGCCCCAACGCCTACAAGATGATCGGCGACCCCACCGAGGGCGCCATGCTGGTGGCGATGGTCAAAGCCTGGCCCGACTACGCCGAGCTCAGCCAGGCCTACCCGCGGCACAAAGAAATTCCCTTCGATTCGGCCCTCAAACGGATGACCACCGTACACCGGATCACCTGGATCAAGGAGCATGGCCCGTCGCCCTTCAAGGATCAAAGCAAGCTGGGCCACCACGCGCTCACCGTCAAGGGCGCGCCCGATCTGGTGCTGCAGCTCTGCACCCACTATCAGACCATCGACGACGAGGTGCAGCCGCTGACCGACGCCATGCGCAACGCCATCGTCACGGCCAACGACGCCATGACCAGCGACGCGCTGCGGGTGATCGGTTTCGCCTACCGCATCGAGGAGGAGATCCCCGCTGAGCTGACGCGGGAGTACGCCGAGCAGGGGCTGATCTTCGCCGGCCTGCAAGGGATGATCGACCCCGCCCGCCCTGAGGTCAAGCCGGCGCTGGAGAAGGCGCGCGGCGCGGGGCTGCGCACCATCATGATCACCGGCGACTATCCCAACACCGGCGCGGCCGTGGCCAAGGATATCGGGCTGCTGCGCGCCGGCGACCACGTACACACCGGCGCCGACCTGAACGGGATGGATGATCGCACCCTGGCGGAAGAGGTGAAGCGGACGGTTGTCTTCGCCCGGGTGTCGCCGGAGCACAAGATGCGCATCGTCGATGCCCTGCGCGCCAACAATGAGGTGGTGGCCATGACCGGCGACGGCGTCAACGACGCGCCGGCCATCAAGCGGGCTGACATCGGCATCTCCATGGGCATCACCGGCACCGACGTGGCCAAGGGCGCGGCCGACATGGTGCTCACCGACGACAACTACGCCAGCATCGTCAGCGCGGTGGAGCAGGGCCGCGTGATCTACGCCAATATCCGCAAGTTCGTCTTCTTCCTGCTCTCCTCCAACATGGCCGAGGTGATGATCATCTTCCTGGCCACGCTGGTCGGTCTGCCCATGCCGCTGACGGTGATCCAACTGCTGTGGCTGAATCTGCTGACCGACGGCGCGCCGGCGCTGGCCCTGGCCATGGAGAAGGGCGACCCCGACATCATGGACCGCCCGCCGCGGCCCAAGACCGAGTCGATCATCCACGGCCCGATGAAGTCGGGCATCGTCATCCAGACCATCGTGCAGACGGCCGCGGTGCTGACCGCCTTTGTCATCGGCCTCTACTGGACCATCGCCGACCAGATTCCCGGCGGCCAGAACATGTTGAGCGCGGTCTTGCAGCACGACTGGAGCGGCGTCGATGTACAGACGGCCGAGACCATGGCCTTTGTCACCCTATCGCTGTGCGAGCTCTTCCGCGCCTACACTGTGCGTTCCGAGCGCACTTCGGTCTTCAAGCTGGGCGTCTTCAGCAACAAATACATGCAGATCGCGGTGCTGGTCTCGATCACGCTGACGCTGATGGTGGTGCTGGTGCCTTTCCTGCAGCCGATCTTCAACACCCACATGCCGTCCGCCCAGGAGTGGGTGATCATCGTCGTTCTGGCGACGCTGCCGGCCATTGTCGAGGAGATCACCAAGTTCTTCCTGCGCCGGCAGAGCAACGCGTAAAGAGTTCGGAAGTCGCCGCCCCAAGGCTGAACTGCTGCATCGACGCGCCAAGCGGCCTTTCGCCAGGTCGGCGGCGACTTCCGAACTCTGGGCGTCAACTCATTCTGAATGCAGCCTAATTCAATGACGAGGACTGTCATGAAAGAGACAAAAGAGCTACAAGACCTGGCCGTCAACACGCTGCGCTTTTTGTCGGCCGACGGCGTGCAACAGGCCAACTCCGGCCATCCCGGCCTGCCCATGGGCACGGCCCCATCGGCCTACGCCATCTGGACCCGCCACCTGCGCCACAATCCGGCCAACCCGCACTGGGCCAACCGCGACCGCTTCATCCTCTCCGGCGGCCACGGCTCCATGCTGCTCTACAGCCTGCTGCACGTGACCGGCTATGATCTGTCGCTGGACGATCTGAAGCACTTTCGCCAGTGGGGCAGCCGCACCCCTGGCCACCCGGAATATGGCCTGACCCCCGGCGTCGATGCCACCACCGGCCCGCTGGGCCAGGGCTTCGCCAACGGCGTGGGCATGGCCATAGCCGAGGCGCACCTGGCCGCGGTCTACAACCGGCCGGGCCACGAGATCATCGACCACTTCACCTATGGCATCGTCACCGATGGCGACCTGATGGAGGGGGTGGCATCAGAGGCGGCCTCGCTGGCCGGCCATCTGCGCCTGGGCAAGCTGATCTACCTCTACGACGACAACCGCATCTCCATCGAAGGCTCCACCGAGCTGGCCTTCACCGAGGACCGCGGCCAGCGTTTCGCGGCCTATGGCTGGCAGGTGCAGCACGTCGCCGACGGGCTGGATGTGGACGCCATCGACCAGGCCATCCAGGCCGCCAGGCTGGACCCGCGGCCGTCGCTGATCGTGGTGCGCAACATCATCGGCTATGGCATGCCCCACCGCCAGGGCACGGCCAAGGCCCACGGCGAGCCGCCGGGCGATGCCGAGCTGGACGCGGCCAAGGACAATCTGGGCTGGCCGCGCGCGCCGCGCTTCTACCTGCCCGATGAGTCGCTGGCCCTCTTCCGCCAGGCTGTCGGCCGCGGCGCGCAGTGGGAGGCCGACTGGCAGCAGCGTTTCGCAGCCTATCGCGCCCAATACCCGGAGCTGGCGGAGGAGCTGGCGCGGCGGCTGGCCGGCCAACTGCCGGCCGGCTGGACCGACGGCCTGCCTGAGTTCCCGGCCGACGCCAAGGGCCTGGCCACGCGCGCCTCCTCTGGCAAGGTGCTCAACGCCATCGCCGACCGCCTGCCGGAGCTGATGGGCGGCTCGGCTGACCTGGCGCCCTCGACGCTCACCTGGATGAACAGCTCGCCCGCCTTCGCCCCCGATTGCCCCGAGGGGCGCAACATTCACTTCGGCGTGCGCGAGCATGGCATGGGCGCGATCGTCAACGGCCTGGCCTATCACGGCGGCGTGATCCCCTTCGACGCCACCTTCTTCGTCTTCTCCGACTACATGCGGCCGGTGCTGCGGGTGGCTGCGCTCTCGCATCTGCGCCGCATCTCGGTCTTCACCCATGACAGCATCGGCGTGGGCGAGGATGGCCCCACCCACCAGCCGGTGGAGCATCTGGCCGCGCTGCGCGCCATCCCCGCCATGCTCGATCTGCGGCCGGCCGACGCCAACGAGGCGCGCGAGGCCTGGATCGTGGCCATCGAAAGCGCCCATCGCCCGGCCGCGCTGGCGCTGACCCGCCAGAACCTGCCCACGCTGGATCGCACGGTCTTTGCGCCGGCCGCGGGGCTGCGCCGCGGCGCCTATGTGCTGGCCGATCTGGGCCAGGGCCAGCCGCAGTTGATCCTGCTGGCCAGCGGCTCCGAGGTCAGCCTGATCGTCGCGGCCGGCCAGCGCCTGGCGGAGCAGGGGGTGGCCGTGCGGCTGGTCTCCTTCCCCAGTTGGGCGCTCTTCGCCGAGCAGGACGCCGCCTACCAGGAGAGCGTGCTCCCCTCAGCCGTCACCGCGCGGCTGGCAGTGGAGGCCGGCGTCACCCAGGGCTGGCATCGCTGGGTCGGCACACGCGGCCGCGTCCTGGGCATCGACCGCTACGGCGCCTCCGCCCCCGCGGCCACAGTCTTCGAGCAACTGGGCTTCTCGGTGGAAAACGTCGAGAAGATCGCGTTGGAGATGATGCGTAACGAGTAACGAGTAACTCGTAACCCGGAGCGTGAGGGTGTGAGGTGGTTTTGGGATGCGTGAGGCGTGAAACGTGATGCGTGATGCGTGATGCGTGATGCGTGAGGCGTGAAACGTGAGGCGTGAAACGTGAGGCGTGAAACGTGAGGCGTGGCACTGTGACACAGCCCCGCAACCCAAAGCCAACCTCCGCTCACTCTGAGTTACGAGTTACTCGTTACGGGTTACGCATAAGGAATAAATCATGAACAACGTACAAAAACTTCATCTGCTGGGTCAATCGATCTGGTGCGACAATATCCAGCGCGGGCTGCTGGTCAACGGCGAGTTTGCCGGCATGATCGCGCGCCAGGAGATCCGCGGGGTCACCTCCAACCCGACGATCTTCATGAACGCCATGACCAAGACCCACGACTACGACGCCGGACTGACGCCGTTGGCCAAGGCGGGCCACAGCGCCGAGGAGATCTTCTGGCAACTGGCTGTGGAGGATATCCTGGCCGGCGCCGACCTGCTGGCGCCCCTCTATCAGGAATCCAACGCCGGCGATGGCTACATCAGCCTGGAGGTCAGCCCCTACCTGGCGCACGATACCGAGAGCACCCTGGCCGAGGCCCGGCGGCTGTGGAAGCTGATCGACCGGCCCAATCTGATGATCAAGATCCCGGCCACCGGGGTCAGCCTGCCGGCCATCCGCGGGGCCATCGCCGACGGCATCAACGTCAACGTGACGCTGATCTTCTCGCGCGAGCGTTACGCCGAGGTGATGGAGGCCTACATCCAGGGCCTGGAACAGCGCGCGGCCGCGGGGCTGCCCATCGACCGGGTCGCCTCGGTGGCCTCCTTCTTCGTCTCGCGCGTGGACACCAAGATCGACGGCTACCTGGCCGCGCTGGCGGCACACGGCGGGGAGCAGGCCGGCCTGGCCGCGCAGTTGCCGGGCAAGGCCGCTATCGCCAATGCCAGGCTGGCCTATGCCGATTACAAGGCCGTCTTTGGCTCCCAGCGTTTCCAGGCGCTGCGGGCCCAGGGCGCGCGCGTGCAGCGGCCGCTGTGGGCCTCCACCAGCACCAAGAACCCTCATTACCCCGATCTGATGTATGTCGAGACCCTGGTCGGGCCGGACACGGTGAACACCGCGCCGCCGCAGACCCTGCACGCCCTGCTCGATCACGGCGTCATCCGCCCCAACACGGTGGAGGAAGACCTGGCCGGCGCCGGGCAGACGCTGCACGAGCTGGAGCAACTGGGCATCGCCATGCGCGTCGTCACCCAGGAGCTGGAAGACGAGGGGGTGGCCTCCTTCTCCCAAGCCTTCGCCGAGGTGGTCGAGAAGATGGAAGAGCGACGGCAGGCAGTGGTCCAGGCGGCATGAGCCGCAGCCAGTTGATCGAGCGCAAGCAGCAGGTCATCGCCGAGCTCCAGCGGGCGCGCCGCGAGCTGGAGCGCGTGCGCATGCAGCCTGACGCGCGCAGCCAGCGCCGCGCCCAGGCGCTGGAGGCGCAACTGGCCGGGCTGATGGCCGAAGAACACCGCCTGCGCCTGGAGATCGACCGGTCGAAGGATTGAACCTGAGACTTGGCAAGTTGCCGCATCCCTGGTGCAACGCCGCTTGACGGGCGGCAGTCGCACGAGTCTCGCGGGACGGCGACCTGCCAAGTCTTCGAGAGCAAGGAGGTCAGGAGTTGATGCACGGAGGCGGTTGGTGGAGCTACATCAGCCACGATCCCAGCAAGAGCAAGCCCCGGGTGGATCGCGCCCTGTTGCGGCGCGTGCTGGGCTATGCGCGGCCCTACGGCTGGATGGTGCTGCTGATCCTGCTGGCCATCGTCGCCATTTCGTTGATCGAACTGCTGCCGCCGCTGATCCTGCGCCAGTTGATCGACGTCACGCTGCCGACCAAGTACCTGACGCAGCTCCACCTGCTGGCGCTGGCGCTGCTGGCGATTCCGGTGGTCAGCGGGCTGATCGACGTGGGGCAGCGCTATTTCAGCGCCAAGGTGGGGGAGGGCATCATCTTCGACCTGCGCCAACAGATGTACGGGCATCTGTCGCGCATGGCGCTGCGTTTTTTCACCCACACCAAGTCGGGTGAGATCATCTCCCGCTTCAACAACGATGTGGTGGGCGCCCAGAACGCCATCACCGGCACCATTCCCAACATGGTGGTCAACGTGGTGACGGTGGTTTCCACCCTGGCCATCATGGTCTCCATCGACTGGCGGCTGACGCTGCTGGCCGTCATCGTGGCGCCGCTCTTTTTGCTGCCGGCCAAGCGGGTGGCCGGCACGCTGCGCGCCATCCGCCGCCAGGCCATGGACGCCAACGCCGAGCAGAGCAACATCATCAGCGAAACGCTGGGCATCAACGGCGCGCTGCTGGTCAAGACCTTTGGCCGGCAGCAACAGGAAGAGGAGCGCTTTCGCACGGTCAACGCCCAGGTGCGCGATCTGGGGGTGCGGCGCGCGCTGGTGGGCCGTTGGTTCTTCATGGGGCTGAGCCTTTCCGCGGCCGTGGGCACGGCGCTGGTCTACTGGGTGGGCGGCCAGATGGTGATCGCCGACGCGCTGACCATCGGCACCATCGTCGCCTTCGCCGCCTACCTGACGCGGCTCTACGGGCCGATCTCCTCCCTCTCCAACATCCAGGTGGAGTTTGCCCAGTCCATGGTCAGCTTCGAGCGGGTGTTCGAGTATCTGGACGTGCCGGCCGAGATCCAGGACGCGCCCGAGGCGCGCGCGCTGGAGCAGGTGGCCGGCCGCATTCGCTTTGCCGATGTCTCCTTCAGCTATCTGGCCGAGGCTGAGCGTCTGCGCATCGAAGCCGGCCAGGCGGGCCAGCTCGATGCCGCACACACCGCGCCGGCCGACCAGCCCTCCATGGGCGCCGACCGCGGCGCGCGCGCGGAGGGGGCAGAAAGCCAGGCGGCCGGCGTGACGACGGTGGCCACGCGCACCTGGGCTTTGCGCCACTTCACGGCCGAGATCGCGCCGGGCCAACTGGCCGCGCTGGTGGGGCGCAGCGGCGCGGGCAAGACCACCATCACCTATCTGCTGCCGCGGCTGTACGACGTCAGCCAGGGCGCGATCACCATCGACGGCCATGACCTGCGCGCCGTGACCCAGCAATCGCTGGCCGAGCAGATCGGTCTGGTGATGCAGGAGACCTATCTTTTCCACGACACCATCCGCCATAACCTGCTCTACGCGCGGCCGGAGGCCGGTGAGGAGGAGATGATCGCGGCCGCCAAGGCCGCCAGCATCCATGACTTTATCGCCAAGCTGCCGGCCGGCTACGACACGGTGGTGGGGGAGCGCGGCTATCGGCTCAGCGGCGGCGAAAAGCAGCGGCTGGCCATCGCGCGGGTGATCCTCAAAGACCCGCGCATCCTGATCCTGGACGAGGCCACCTCGCACCTGGATTCGGAGAACGAGGCCTTGATCCAGGAGGCGCTGGCGCCCCTCTTCCGCGGCCGCACCAGCGTGGTCATCGCCCACCGGCTTTCCACCATCCTGGCCGCGGATACGATCCTGGTGCTGGACGAGGGCCGGCTGGTGGAGAGCGGCTCGCACGAGGAGCTGCTGGCCCAGGGCGGCCTCTATGCCCACTTGTATGAGACGCAGTTCCGGCAGGGTGAGGGGGCCTGAGTGGTTTTCGGGTTTGGCAAGCGGCGCGGGGCTCGGTCGGAGACCGGCCCGAGCGGCTGGCAGACCTGACAAGCGGCGCGGGGCTCGGTCGGCCCCTGCCGGGGTGCTGCGCAAAGACCGGCCCGAGCGGCTGGCAGACCTGACAAGCGGCGCGGCAAAGTTGCTGAGACCCTGAGAGTGTGTTATCATCTCAGCGCCCGGCCAAGCCGGGCGCATTCGCATGGAGAGTTAGGGATGTCCACCAACGGCGCGTCCAAACGCAGAACCTACGACGAGATGTATCCTGATGAGTTTCCCGGCGGCGAGGCGCGCTTCCAGCCGCTGATCTCCGGCTACGTCGGCTTTGAGATGGTGGTCGGCGCGTTGATCAGCGCGGCCGGCGAGGCCGGCCTGCGCCTCTTCGAGGCCGCCAGCACGCTGGACACCACCACCCTGGAGCGCCGCTTCAGCGCCTCCTGTGTGCCGCAGGAGTGGCATCACCCGGTGGAGCTGTGGGCCGAGATCAGCTTCTACTGGCCGGCCGAGTACACCGCGCTCAGCCTCTACGGCGATGAGGTCATCTGCGACATGTATCACGCCGAGAATGTGCCCTGCCGCCACCAGAACCAGGCGGCCAGCCTCTTCACCGAGCTGGAGGTGGAGTATCTGCTTCCCTTCGAGTTCGTGCGACGGCTGGACAGCGACGACGGCGTGGAGCGCACCGCGCGCCGCATCCGCCAGCTTTTCACCGATGTGGTCGAGCACGACAATATCGTCGGCGTCGAGGCCAAGGCGCTCTACACCGGCGAAGAGTTGCAGCTTTCCAGCATCAAGGCCGGCCACGTCTGGGTGCTGGACGAGGAGCTGAGCGACCACACCCTGCTGCGGGCGGCCTTTTTGGAGATCGGACAGGAGATCCGCACGGTGTTGACGCGCTTCAGCCAGGAATTTTCACCCAGACAGGCGGATGGCCGTGACTGAAGCTGAGATGCGTCTGGAGGCCCGCCCGGCGCGGGTCTATGTCGGGCTCTACGACCGGCTGCCGCATCCTGGCCTGGGCCCGGTGCAGGAGTTCGTCTTCGATCTGGGGATCACGGCCACCCGGCCGGTGGTGCTGACCGACGTGGTGTGGCGCGTCTATGACCAGACCGACCACGTGGCCGCGGTGCGGCAGCGCCTGGGCCAGGCCGCCATGCACGAGCTGACGCTGGGCCAGTATGGCGTGGCGCCGGGCATGGGGCTGATCATTCCCCGCTGCTATTTTCTGGAGCAGGGCGCGCTGCCGCTGAGCCATGTGCGGGTGAGCGCGGCCGGCTACGACTACGAGACCCAGGCCGCGGTCACGGCTGTGCTGGAGATCCCGCTGGTCTATCATCAGCAGCGGGCCAAGCTGCGGCTGCCTGTGGCCGACGGCGCCTGGTGGGCCATCACCGGCAACGACTGGTCGTCGATGCACAAGGCGGATCCGGTCAGTTGGACCTTTGCCTACGATTTCGTGCGCCTGGGGCCAGATGGCCAGACCTTCACCGGCCGCGGGCTGCGCAACGAGGATCACTACAGCTTTGGCCAGCCGGTGCTGGCGCCGGCCGCGGGCAAGATCGTGCAGGTGCGCGCCGACATGCCCGACCAGCCGCCGGGCCAGCCGCTGGACGCCGATCAACTGGCAGGCGACGCGGTGCGTCTGGCCGGCAACGTGGTGGTCATCGGCCACGGCCGCGGCGAGTTCAGCTATTTGGCGCACCTGCAAAGCGGCAGTGTGCAGGTCCAGGTGGGTGACATGGTCAAAAAAGGCCAGCCGGTGGCGGCCGTGGGCAACTCCGGCCATTCGCCGGGGCCGCACCTGCACTATCACTTCCAGGATGGCCCCAACCTGTTCGTGGATCGCGGCCTGCCGGTTATGTTCAGCGATTTCATGGCCGTCGGCGACCGCGTCCAGCAAGCCACCATCCCCTCGCGCATGATCGTCAGTCCCGCGCGGTGATCGGTGAACGGTGGATAGTGAACAGTGAACGATGAACGATGAACGATGAACGATGAACGATGAACAGTAACCCGTGATCTGGAGACAAATCCCGCGATTCCGGTCACGCATCACGCATCACGCATCACGCAGTATGCAGTACGCACCCAAAAACCAAGGAGAAAAACCCCGTGATTGACAGCCCCAATGGCACTGAAGAGTTGATGGACGATCTGTCCGACGAGATCCTGCACACCGACCTCACCGATGAGGCCTACGAAGAGTTGGCCGTTTCCGAGGGCGCGGTGGTGGTGGGACTGGCCTTCTGGGACAGTTCGCTGGCCGATGAGGTCGCCGACGAGACGCCCACCGACGAGGAGCGGGTGGTGATCGACCTGGATCTCTACCTGGACGACAACACGCTGCTGGAGCTGTACGGCGCCAGCCTGTTCACGGCCGACAGCCAGGAGCCGCTGATGGGCCTTAAGGCGCTGGAGGCCGCGCTGGTGGATCTGGCCGACAGCGAGAGCGAGCTGAGCGAGGTGGCCCAGACCGAGGACGGCGCGCTGGCGCTGGTCTTTGGCGCCGACGAGCAGCCGAGGCTGATCATCGCCGTGGGCGCCTGGTCGGTCAGCGAATGGGACGAGCTGCCTGAGGACTGACGCGGCTGCGCCCGCAGCTTGCCGAGCGCAGCCTCCGTTTCATCCCGATGATAGCGCGTTACACCGGTGTAACCGACGCCCCCCCGGCGCCAGGCTACACCGGTACTTTTTTCAGGAGAAGAAAGACACACCATGACAATCGACCAGGCAGCCATCGAGCGGGTCGCCGAGCTGATCCAGCGCGAGAAGATCCGTTTCGTCAACCTGCAATTCACCGACATCGCCGGCATCGTCAAACAGGTCAGCATTCCGGTGGAGCACTGGGGCACGGCCGTGGGCCACGGCATCTGGTTCGACGGCTCTTCCATCGAGGGCTTTGTGCGCATCGCCGAGGGCGACATGTATCTGGTGCCCGACCTGGATACCTTCGCGGTGATCCCCTGGGGCGGGGAGGAGCTGGCCGCCGCGCGGGTGATCTGCGACGTGTACACGCCGGAGGGGGAGCCGTTCGACGGCGACCCGCGCTATGTGCTCAAGCGCGCGCTGGCCAAGGTGGCCGAGCTGGGCTATGGCTTCAACACCGGCCCGGAGCTGGAGTTTTTCCTCTTCCGGCCTGACGCCAGCGGCAAGCTGTTGCCCCTTTCGCTGCACGACCGGGCCGGCTACTTCGATGTCAGCACCGATCTGGCCTACAGCGTGCGCCGCCAGATGGTCAACGCCTTGCAGCAGTTCGGCATCAACGTGGAGACGGCGCACCACGAGACCGCGCCGGGCCAGCATGAGATCGACTTCAAATATGGCGACGCGCTGCGCACGGCCGACAACGCGGTGACCCTGCGCACCACCCTCAAGGCCATCGCCCAACGCAACGGCCTCTACTGCACCTTTATGCCCAAGCCCATCGCCGGCATCGCCGGCTCTGGCATGCACGTCCACCAGAGCCTGACCGACAAGGCGACGGGCAAGAACGCCTTTGTGGACACCAACGGCGACAGCGTGTTTGGCCTGAGCAAGCTGGCCTTGCACTACATCGCCGGCCAACTGGCCCACGCGCGCGGCTTTTCGGCCGTGATCGCGCCGCTGGTCAACTCCTACAAGCGACTGGTGCCCGGCTACGAGGCGCCGGTCTATATCTCCTGGGCGCGCATGAACCGCTCGGCGCTGATCCGCATCCCGCGCGTGCGCCCCTTGCAGCCGCAGTCCACCCGCGTCGAGCTGCGCTGCCCCGACCCCAGCTCCAACCCTTATCTGGCCTTTGCCGTCATGCTGCACGCCGGCCTGGATGGCATCCGCCAGGGCATGACCCCGTCCGCGCCGGCCGAACAGGACCTCTACCACGTGGACGAGACGCAGCGCCAGACCATGCAGACCATGCCGGGCAGCCTGGGCGAGGCCATCGAGGCGCTCCAGGCCGATCCGCTGATGCGCGAGGCGCTGGGCGATCACATCTTCGAACGCTACGTCGATGCCAAGACGCAGGAGTGGGACGAGTACCGCATCTCTGTCAGCCAGTGGGAGCTGGATCGGTACCTGAGCATCTATTGACGTAATGCGTAACTCGTAACTCGTAACCGGAATGGTGGGAGGTGTCTCTGGGGATGCGTGATGCGTAACACGTAACTCGTAACTCGTAACCGGAATGGCGGGAAGCGTCTCTGGGTTACGGGTTA
This sequence comes from Anaerolinea sp., assembly GCA_014879765.1. Lineage (GTDB taxonomy): Bacteria > Chloroflexota > Anaerolineae > JAAEKA01 > JAAEKA01 > JAAEKA01. The sequence goes on from JACSRL010000413.1 coordinate 14,546, forward strand.
CGTGTTACGTGATGCGTGATGCGTGACCGGAATGGCGGGAAGCGTCTCCGGGTTACGGGTTACGTGTTACGTGTTGCGTGATGCGTGATGCGTGACCGGAATTGCGGGAAGCGTCTCCGGGTTACGGGTTACGTGTTACGAGTTACGTGATGCGTGATGCGTGACCGGAATGGCGGGAAGCGTCTCTGGGTTACGGGTTACGGGTTACG
>JACSRL010000754.1 GCA_014879765.1 Anaerolinea sp.
GGCCGCCGGCCGGCGGCCAGCTCAGCCCGATCACCCCCCTGCTGCGCCCCGATCTGCTCTACTTCCTGCCGCTGTTGGTGGCCTATCTGGGCATTCTCCTGCGCCGCCAGCAGCGGCGGGAGGCCGAGACGCGCACGCAGTGGCGGGAGTACGCGGCCACGGCCGAGGTGCTGGCGGTGGAACGCGAGCGGCAGCGGGTGGCCGACTCGTTGCAGACCACCTTGCAGCGCCCCTTGGCCGCGCTGAACGATCAACTGGAGGGGCTGGCCAGCGCCGCGCTGGGCAAGCTGCCGGAAAGCGTCGAGGAGCGGGTGCGCAAGGCGCGCCAGCAGTCGCGCACGGCGCTTTACAGCGCCGACGAGCTGATCGAGGAGCTGCAGGCCGCGCCGCTGCGCGAGATGGGGCTGCTGGAGGCGATTCAGACCCGCGCCGACATGGTGGCCGAGCGTCGCGGCCTGGAGATCGACGTTCAGACCGTGCAGTTGCCCCCGTCGATGACCGCCCAGCAGGAGATCGTGCTCTATCACGTGGCCGAGCAGGCGCTCAACCATGTGGCCAACCACAGCGACGTGCAGCAGGTGCATCTGCGCCTGGCGGTGGTGGATCATTTCGTGGCGCTGACTGTGCATGACGACGGCCAGTGTCACTGCCACAGCTACCAGAACGGCCACTCTGACCTGGCCAGCCTGGAAACGTGTACCAAGCTGATCGGCGGCCATTTTTGTTTCGACCAGCAGCCGGGCGGGGGCAACACCCTGGCCGTCTGGCTGCCCTGCGGCCGCGCCTGAGCCGGAGGGCTGACCGTGCAGCTCTCGCCTGGCAGCACGGTCAGCCCTCGACGCACGCGCGCGTTGGGCATTGACGGAAAGGCGCGCATCGAGTAAAATGCCCCCCTGCGGCGCGGCCGCCCCATGCCGCGCCGGTATCACCTCATCTAGAAAGCTCCCCATGACTGTTGCAGCGCCCCGTCGCGCCTTCTTTCGCAAGTCCCTGGTCGTCCCCACCGAGCACGGCGCCTGGTCGTGGCTTCTGGTGCCCTGGTTGACCGGCGCCGTGGTCGGCTTGGCCACGCCGGTCTCTGCCCCCCTGCCCTTTCTGGCCCTGCTGTTGACCCTGGTGGGCGGTCTCAGCGCCTACATGATACGCCAGCCGGCCACGGCTTGGGTGCGCATCCGCCGCGGCCGCGGCCGCAAGGCCGATCAGCCGCTGGCCCTGGGCTGGACGCTGGGTTTCAGCCTGGTTGCCCTGCTCTGCCTGCTGGGGCTCTTTCTGCTGGGCCGCGTCGCCCTGTTGGGCCTGGCGATCCCCTTTGCCGCGATCCTGGTGGCCTATCTGCTGGCCGCGCGTCGCGGCCGGGCGGCCATGCGCAGCCTGTGGATGGAGCTGGCCGGCGCGGCCGGGCTGGCGCTGACCGCGTCGGCGGCCTACATCGCGGTCACCGGCCAGTTGACGCCCACCGCGTTGGCGCTGTGGGGCCTGATGGCCTTGCAGAATGTGACCGGCGTCTTCTACGTCCGTCAGCGGCTGGCCGGCCCCAAGGAACATGACGCCAACCGCGGCCTGACGCTGTGGGGGCACGCGGCGGCCTTTGCCGTGGTTGCGGCCACCAGCGCGTTGGGCTGGACCCCCTGGCTGGCGGCTGTGCCCTTTGCCGGCTTCCTGGCGCGCGGCCTGTGGGCCGTGCAGCAGCCCCGACCGGTGCCCAACATGAAGCGTTTTGGCTTCACCGAGATCGGCGTCGAGCTGCTGGGCGGCGCGTTGATCGCCGCCGGCTATCTGCTCCTGGTTGGCCTGTAGGATGCCATGACCGATGCTTCACCTGTGACCGACGCGGCCCGCGCCAAGGCTGAGGCCGTCCACACCATCCTGCTGCATGTCTACGGCCATCCCGACTGGCGGCCCGACTTCCCGCCCATGGAGGAGCTGATCCTGACCATCCTCAGCGCCAACACCTCGGATGTCAACAGCGGGCGGGCTTTCCAGCGGCTCAAGGGGGCCTATCCCGACTGGCAGGCAGTGCTGGACGCGCCGCTGCCTGAGCTGGTGGATGTGATCCGGCCGGCGGGCATGGGGCCGACCAAGGCCCCGCGCATCCAGGCCGCGCTGCGCCGGGTGCTGGCCGAGCGGGGCGCGTTCGAGCTGGACTTTCTGGCCGATCTGCCGGTGGAGGAGGGGCTGGCCTGGCTGACGCAGATCGACGGCGTGGGGCACAAGACGGCCTCCATCGTGCTGCTCTTTTGCTTCAACAAGGCGGCCTTTCCGGTGGACACCCACGTGCAGCGGGTGACGCAGCGGCTGGGGCTGGCCGGGCCGAAGGATGATCCGGCCAAGATCAAGGCTCTTTGGGAGGCGCTGGCGCCGGCCGAGTGGTTCTACCCGCTGCATCTGAACCTGATCCGGCATGGCCGGCAGATCTGTCACGCGCGCAAGCCGGCCTGCGAGATCTGCCCGCTGCAGGCCCATTGCGACTACTTCGCCAGGGTAGTTCAGGCCGGAGCGGACGCAGATGAACGCGGATGAACGCAGATCAGAGTGGGTCGAGTAGGTTTTGGCGGCGTCTGCCAACGAGGTCCTGAATTTATAGAACGCTTCTACCAGCCGACGCTCGCCGCCAAAACCGTATCGAGACCCCATCGTTGCGCACGCGTGGACCCGCTCGCTGGTCTCGATACGCTGGAATTTCGTGACCTCATGCGAGTCGGGCGCC